>USMJ01000169.1 GCA_900555805.1 uncultured Oscillospiraceae bacterium
AAGACACCGCCCTTTCACGGCGGTAACACGAGTTCGATTCTCGTCCGGGTCACCAAAACACCTGTCGATTTCGGCAGGTGTTTTCCTTTGCTATTTTTTTTATGTTTCGCCGCCCTGATGCAAAACGCAAGCGTTTTGCATCAGGGCGTGCTTAATTTCATCAGCCTTTTGGTTTCTGCTCAAGGTGCGTTCGTGCACGGGGCGGGGCAAAATCTTCTGCGCGAAACGCAGAAGCGCGCCGCCTGCGGCGGCGCAGTTTCGCCTTCGGCGAAACATTTTGCCCCGCCCGCGAGCACTCACTTCCCACTGTCATCTGAGTCGGACGGCACCGGCAAACATTCGCGTAAGCGAATGTTTGCCATCTCCCGGCGGCACGAGACTTCGGGTCGCAAAAAAATCGCTGTCATCTGACCGACAGCGATTTTTGTTATTTATTTTACTTTGATACTCTTTATCGCAATGATCGAAGTCGAACTCTTTTCATGCGTTATCTCGACCGCGTCGCCGATGTTGAGTATAACCACATTCTGATCGTCGCTCGCCTTTATGCTGTAATACGCCTTGCTGTTTTCGAGCTTGATGTAATAGTAGCTGTCACCGCCTATGACGGCCGTTCTGATGTCCTTGATCTTGCCCTTGACGGTCTGCAGGGTCTCCTGCGGCTTGTCGTCCTGAGCAGGCTCGTTTGAATCGTTGGGGTTATCCTTGATATTGTCGATGTCAACTGAGATATTGATGCCGTTCTCTTTAAGCTTGTTCATATAGTTCTCGGTGCATTCGGATATTCTCGAGCCCGTGACAACGACCTGATACTGCTCGACGTTGACCATCGCATACATTTTGACGAGGTTCGAATCGTCCTTGAGCGACATGAAATATGTCGGCTGACCGCCTATGTTTAAAAGTATCGGGAAAGTCGCCGTGTACTTGAAATTCTGTACCGCGCCTTGGGCGGATCTCGCCGCAGAGTATTCTTTCGCACCCGAAATCTTATAGAAATTCGCCTCTTTTGTTCTCATGTTGATAAGAACAAAGCCGATTATGGCCTCGTCGTTTCCGGCAGAAGTCACTCCCGTGTACATATAAACGTCATCGTTGAGAGCGAGATAGTTCGAGCCCTCGGTTGCGCCCTTGACGCCCGTCTGACCGATGACCGAGTTCCAGAAACCGTCGGAATATTTGCCGTAGTAGTTATACTGCTCGACAAGAAGCTCCGAGGAATATATTCCGTCGATCCACTGGAGCGAGGCGTCGTTCTTGATCTGATCGACCGTGTATTCGTAGAATTCGCCCGTCACCGCGTCGACTAAAACCGCCGCCTTGATGTCTGTTCCGCCGAAAAGTCCGATGGTCTTGTCCTCGACGGGACATATCCAATAGGGCTTTCCGCTTTCGTCGATCTCGAAGGTCGGAGTACCGAACATATAGGTCGGATATTTGAAGCGAAGGTGTCTCATGAGGTACTTGCTGAAGTGTTCGTAAGGCGAGTAGCGCATATAGCTGCCCTCTTTGAGCGTGACGAACTCCGCTTTCTGGGTGACCATGTCGACGACGATATAGCCCGGGAAGCCCGATGAAGTGTTCTTGAACCACTTGAAGATGTCGCCGTAGGCGAGGGTCGTGACCCTGACGGGGCGGTTCTTATAGTTTATTTGGGTGAAGTCGCCCGCAACCTCGAACTGCGAGATCTTGCCGATGGAGGCGATGTCGCCGAGCGTTCTCTTGGCCAGAGCCGCCGCGGCGTCGTTGTCGAGAACGGGAACGGCCGAAAAGTCGACCTCCTTGATATCGGAAACGAAGGTCTTGTTCTCGTCGACGGATATTATTTTGCTGTACGAGTCGGCTCTGAAGAAAACCGAAGAAACAAGATAGCCGACGGCTATGATCAGAACGCCGATTCCGACAATAACTATCGGAACGATCGCTTTCTTTTTGACATAGGGTATATATTCGGGATTCCTCGCCGCTCCGCTGAGCAGAACGAGTACAACAAAATATATAGCGATGACTATGCCGAAGAACTCATACATTTCAAGCGCCTTGAAGTTAAACGCAGGCAGCAGAAAATAGTAAGCTATCGCTCCGCCTATTACGGCGCAGGCTATCGCTATGATCTGCTTGACAACGGGGCTTGACGGGAAGATCACCGCTGACCTGCCCGAGCCTTTGGACGAGCCCGAACCGCCGGTGAAATCAACTTTGATAGGATCCATGAATTATCTCCTTAAAATTTAGTCCGCATATCCAAAACGCTATTCGGATACTGCCATGATATTTTATACTATATTATGGGCTGTTTTCAATAGCAAAGTAAAAATTCCCCATAAAAGTTTAAAAACGTTTGAGAAAACTCAAACGCTTTTAAAAGGAGAAAATATGAAGAAAACATTCAAAAAAATGGAGAAATCTTTTTTGGTCTCGGGTTTTCTTTCCCTCGACAATTTGAAGTATATACCTGCTGTTTCAAAAATGCAAGCGTTTTCGACAAAGTTTTTTAGTTTTGGATACAAGCACAAGTTTTAGGCTGTTTTGCACAAATTTTTGTGCAATTTATTGTGAAGATTGCCCAAAAATCGGGTTTGCGCCGCTCCGAAACGGCATAATTTCGGGATTAATTCACATTCTTGTCTTAAGCACGGATATCGGCAGAGCCTTATACAAACGGCACGCAATTTTGCCAAATTGCGTGCCGTTTCTAAGTTTATGCGACCGTCGCTTTCCTGCCCTGAGTCTTCTCGATGAGATAGCCTAAGTTGGCTTTGTTATTTGCGAAGTCATAAGCCGATATATCTGTGTCGAGGATATTCACAAGCTTTCGGTATATGCTGTCTATTCTCGCGAAATTATCCGCCGTCATAAAGGCCGCGAGCATATCCGAGAGGAACTCGCTCATTTTCTCGGGGTCGTTCTCGTTCTGCTGTGAGAGATAATACATATATTTATAGCTCATGTCGGCCGTCAGGGTCTGCGTACCCTTTTCGATGATATATCCGACGCCGTCGACCGAATAGCTGATTCTCTTGTCGACCGTGCAGGGAACTCCGCCGAAAACCTTGACGAGGCCCTTGAACGAGGTATCCGTCGCTCTGATATATCTTGATATCTCGACATCAGTCATGCTCTTGACTGCGGCGACGGCCTGGGTCATTCCGCCGTGGTCGAGCTGCTGCGAAAGATTGCCCGAAAATCCGTTCACGCTGACGCTCTTTTTGGCGTCGACGGTCGTTATCGTCATCTGCCCCTTGCCGAGGTCGACATTCAGAATCGCCGCGTGGTGAACTTTTTCGCCGTCGTCATCCGAACACAAAAGCAGGAAGTTTGCGCTTCCCGTCAGAGTGATGGGTTCCGTTGTGCTTTCGTCTGTGCTTTCGCTCGTCTCGGGATTTCTTCCGATGATGTTGTTGACGTCGAAATCATATTCGCGCAGGAGCAACAACAGACACACACACGCGAGCATAACCGTTCCGATGCCGAACACAAGTCCGAATGTCAGCTTGCGGCGCCCCGCCTGCTCCTTGTCGGTTTTAAATTCGAGGGATGTCTTTATTCTGAAATTCGAGTTATTCTTTTTCACACATTTCACTCCAACATTTTATTGGGTACGCATCGAAGTCTGTTCTTCGGCGCGGTTTTACCGCTCGGCGGTCGATATTATCTTTGGGCGATCGGATATATAATAAGCTGATAATTATAAATATAAAGCAGCAAATCCAAAGCCTGTCGAAATGACATAATTCAGGCTCACGGATTTTCGGGATATCGGTCTGCTGCCCTTACCCCTTTCGCCTCACCGAAAGCTTTCGGAATTCCCACAGTCCGAGAGCAGAGGTTTGTTAATAACATATATAGCGAACAGATAATGCATAGATCCATACAATATAATTAAACCGCAAATTTATATAAATTGTGTATATTAAATGTAAATTTCCCCATAAAAGTTTAAAAACGTTTGAGAAAACTCAAACGCTTTTAAAAGGAGA
>USMJ01000170.1 GCA_900555805.1 uncultured Oscillospiraceae bacterium
ATTCCGAGAACCGCGCTCCCTGTTCCGCTGACCTTATCGTTGTCGGGAGCCGCCGCACCCTCGACCCTGCGGCAGGAAACATCCATAACCTCGGATACGTTCAGCGACGAAGCGTCGACAGTGGCTCTGACATTTTTCGTTTCGTCGTAGCTGTGAATGTGTCTGACAAGCTCAACATTCTTGCTGTCGCATCTGACTTCATACTCTGTCGAATAGCTGTCGGTGACGAGGGTGATATCCTTGTTCTCATAAGCGTCGACGCAGACAAACGCTTTCACGCTCAGGTCAATCAGTCGGTTTTCGCCACTTGAATCAGTTTTGGTGACGGCGTTCACGCTTGAAACAGTCACAACGCAGTCGCAAAGGCTGTTTTCGTCAACGCCTGCGATTTCGACGATCTGGCTCAGCGGCATCGAGTGTCTCAACGAAACAAGCTCCTCGGAATCGCTGTCGGCTTTATAAAGAAAATCGACTGTCATTTCACCCTTGACGAGCATTTTGTTTGCTATGCACTTGACCGATTCGATCTCGGCGAAGGCGTCCGATTTTATTATCGCCGAAATCGGCGGTTCGCTCTGTTCGACGGCGACCGTCTCGCCTATCTCGAACATTTTCTTACACTGTCCGACGGGGATATCGGCGTTGACGGTCTCGTTTTTTGTTTGTACACCGCAGCCCTCTGCCATAGTTGCGACCGGGGTGCTCGAAAGCGAGCTGACGCAAAAATGGATATTTATATTTCCGTTGACCGACAGTCTTCTCGGGCTGACGGCTCGGCAATTGACATATTCGGCGGTCGCTGTCGCCATAGCGTTACATTCGTTATTCAGATCCCTGATCTCGGCGTATTTCGAGAACGGAACCGACTGCTCGTAGCATTCGGGCGTACCTTTATCACTGACATATATCACTCTTATCAGCGCGTCGCCGTCCGCTGTCACTCTGTCGCCCGTTATCTGACAGGCGAAAATGTTCGGTATGACGAGGCATTTCAATATCCGCTCGGCGTCACGGCAGTATTCTGGCAGGTTTATCTGGGCGTCGATGCTTTGTTCCGCGCCTGCCTCATAGACGGTTTCGTTGAAGGCCACATTATCTTTCGTCACGTTGTATTCCATAGCTTACACTCCTTTTGATTTTCTTCTAAAGTGTATGCGTTGGTTTCGGTTATCATTCTCGCGGCTGAAAATATTTTGTCCGAACAAGGAAAAAGACCCGCCGCAAGGCAGGTCTGAAATTATTTGATTTTAGCGCACCTGACGGTTATTCTCGATCTTCCGCTCATGGTGCAGGTGAAAAGCGACAGATCCCAGTCGCCCGAAAGCAAGCTGTCGGCGTCGCTTCCGTTTATCGTTTCCGTTCCGATAACGGTATATCTGAACTCGTTTTTGTCAATGTCAGTGAACACTACCTCGTCGCCGTAGCGCAATCGGTTTATCCGCCCGAAGTGGGTTATATAGTTGTGTCCGCCGATGATCATGTCGTCGGTATAGACCGAACCGCTGTAGCGGCACGGCGCTTTTTTCAGCCGCTTGTTCCCGACATTACTTATAACGGGCAAGGTCAGATCAAGCGTCGGGAAATATATCTTCCCGATATATTCATATCCGTCTATAACGGAGACAGGCATTTGGACTTCATCGTCAAGCTCATACGCAGGGTTGGAGTCGGGAAGCTTATCTTTAAGCTGTTCATCCAATTCGCTCAGTATGATTTCGGCATCGGCGCCTGCTCTTTTTTCTTCGTGTTTGTTATAAGCCATCAGCGAGAGCGCGCCGATAATCAGCGCAAGTCCGACAGCCATAAACGCTATTCCGCTTTTATTCTTCATTGCTGTTACCGTTGCTGTCGTTGTTTTTCCGTTTCAGCCAAAGCGCAACTCCTATGACGAAGAATGACGCGCCGAACTCGAGCATGAGCGGTATCGGCCACTCGAGCATACCCGTCTGGGGTATATTATGATTCGGCTTTGTTGTTGACGGCGTTGTTGAACCGCCTGATGTTGTCGGCTTCGTCGTTCCGTTCGGATTTGTGGTATCGCTCGGGTTCGTCGTGTCGCTCGGATTCGTTGTGCCGCTCGGGTTCGTTGTGCCGCTCGGGTTTGTCGTGTTGTTCGGGTTGCCCGTGTTGACGATTATATAGTTTCGTCCCGAGCGTTTGACTTCGACTGTGTAGCCATTGGGAACGTCCTTTTCGGCGATAGTCCATGTATATTTTTCGTCAAGTCCGACCCATGTATAGCGCCAATTATTATTCTTATCGAGAGTTATCTCAGAATATATGACATTGTTTCTCATGAGCTGAACTGTGACGGATTTCGGTCTGTTTTCCGTTCCGCCGTCGTTTTTCCAGACCTTGTTGACGCTTATCTGAATTTTTTTGCCTTCGCCGCTGACTTCGCCTTTCGGGATCGCCGTTATCTTATAAAGCTGCGTCTTGCCGTCCTCGGCGAGCGTCGGCATACTTATCAGCAGGGTTTCGGGCGTGTAGATATATCCGCCGACTTTTTTCTTTTCGCCTATTACGAGGAACAAGCCGGCAGTCTGCTTCATCTTTGATCTGAAGAAAGCGTAGCCGCTTTCATCTGTCACGGCGGTTGAGATGGGCTTGATATTGTCCCTCATGACGTACGCCGAAAGTGTATCCGAGAGGGATTTTAACCGATCGGAGGAAAGATCGCCGTAGTTAACTTTATAGCCTGAAAACTCGGGTCTTATGCTAAGCTGACCGTCCGAGCTCATATCAGCGACCTTGTAGAGATTAAAGCGTACATCTGAAACGGACACGCCGTTATATTCATATTTGATCGAAATTCCGATTTCTCTGTTGACATCGGGTTTCAGAGCCGCCGACGCGTTGAATCCGACGGACAAGACCGCAAGCAAAACGCACAGCAGCGCCGCGAATACAGCGGATATTTTTTTCATGGATACGCCTCCTCTCTATGTTATTTATCTTCCTTTTCGCCGTTTTCGGCTTTTAATTTTTTCTTTCGTTTTCTCTTGCCTGTTCCCGTCACGACGGCTATAACGAGCGCGATCAGAATCGGCGCGGCGACTATCGGAGCGACTATCATCGGGTCTATCTGAACCGCGTCCGAAGTGACCTTTATCTCGTCGGCGTTCTTCAGATTTTCTATCCTGTGGCCTCTAACCAAGAGCCTATGCGTGTTGACGGCATAAGGCGTGCAAGTGACGAGCGTGCAGTAATCTTTATCTGGGTCGATGTTCAAAGCTTCCGTCTCGTTCGGCAGGACTATCAGCACCTGATCGACCTCATATGTCAGCGTTTCGTTCAGAACGCGCATCATGAAAATGTCGCCCTTTTCGAGCTTATCGAGATTTGTGAAAAGCTTTGCGCTCGGAAGTCCCCTGTGACCCGAGACAACACAATGCGTTCCTGTTCCGCCGACGGGCAAGGACGAGCCCTCGATATGACCGACGCCAATCTGCAAAACGGCGTCGGATGTGCCGTGATATATGGCGAGGGAACAGTTTATCTTCGGAATCTCGATATAGCCCATGACGCCCGTTCCGGTGACATTGAGCTGATCGTTATATTCCGCCGCCAATTTCTCGTCGTCTCTCGATGTGACGATATTCTGTGAAAGTCTTTTATTATATTCTCTCGCTTCGGCGATGATTTTGTCGTATTCCGACTTATCCATTGTCGAAACCTGTTCGGCATACTGCGTGATAACTTTGGACTGGTGAAACGAGTTCCAATAGTCGCTGACCGTGGGATAAAGCATTATTCCAAGACCGAGGAAAAGTATCAGGACAAGTATGACCGTTGTTAGCCTCTTTTTCATAAATTCCGCTCCGAGTATGGAAGTCGGCTCACGCAGGGATTTAAGCGTACCCCGGCGAAGCCTTATAGCAAATATTTTCGCTGAATTTTAAGATCGGCGATGATAACTTCCGATCTTAAAATTCAACCAAAATATATAACCGCTCTGCCTCCTGCGGACGGAC
>USMJ01000171.1 GCA_900555805.1 uncultured Oscillospiraceae bacterium
AGATAAACCCCGCCGACCTTCAGATAGACACCTTCCGCTCAAGCGGAGCCGGCGGACAGCATATCAACAAGACTGAGTCGGCGATAAGAATAACCCATATCCCGACGGGGACGGTCGTCGAATGTCAGGATGAGCGCAGCCAGCATAAGAACAAAGAAAAAGCCATGCGCGTTCTTCGCTCGAAGATCCTTGAAGCCGAGCGCGAGAAACAGCAAAGCTCGATAGCCGGCGAAAGAAAAGCCCAGGTCGGAACAGGCGACAGAAGCGAACGCATCAGAACCTACAATTTTCCGCAGGGCAGAGTCAGCGACCACAGAATCGGCCTGACCTTATATAAAATAGAAAGCATCATGAACGGCGACTTGGACGAGCTGATAGACGCTCTGATAACCGCCGACACGGCTGAAAAGCTGAAAGCGAACGGTGAATAAGATGGAAACGAAACTACTTTCAACAAGCGACTGTGATATACGGTACGCGGGAAATGTGATAAAAGAGGGAGGGCTTGTCGGCTTTCCGACCGAGACGGTCTACGGTCTTGGCGCTAACGCTCTTGACCCCGACGCCGTCAAAAAGATATTCGCCGCCAAGGGCAGACCTGCCGACAATCCGCTGATTGTCCACATATCGAAGCTTGACCAGTGGAAAACTCTCGTCAAAGACATACCCGAGAGCGCATATAGGCTCGCGGAGGCTTTCTGGCCGGGACCGCTGACGGTCATACTCGAAAAGAAAGACATTGTTCCCTATGTTACGAGCGGAAATCTTGACACAGTCGCCGTTAGAATGCCGAGCGACGAAACGGCGAGACGGCTCATCGACGCCGCAGGCGTTCCGATAGCGGCGCCGTCGGCGAACACTTCGGGAAAGCCCAGCCCCACGACCGCCAAGCATGTTTTCGACGACATGAACGGAAAGATAGAAGCGATAATAGACGGCGGAAAATGCGGAGTGGGCGTCGAATCGACGGTCATCACTCTTGTTTCGGATGTTCCGACATTGTTAAGACCGGGCGGAATAACCCCCGAAATGCTCGAGGGCGTTCTTGGGAAGATAAACATAGACGAAGCCGTCTATTCAAAGCTCAAAGACGGCGTCAAGGCGTCAAGCCCCGGAATGAAATACAAACACTACTCGCCCAAAGCTCATGTCACGCTCGTCAAGGGCGATTTCGATAGATTTAAAGAGTATATTTCATCTCAGAAAGACGAAAATATCATTGCTCTCGTTTTTGACGGCGAGGAAAACAGTCTCCCCGTCAAAGCCATCCCTTACGGCGACGAAAAAGACTCGCTCTCTCAGGCGCAGAACATATTCGCGGCTTTAAGAGAAGTTGACGAACTCGGCGCAAGCCGCGCGTACGTCAGATATCCAATCCGCGAGGGCATGGGGCTCGCTGTTTATAACAGACTGATAAGGGCGGCGGCGTTCGAGGTGATCGAGCCATGATAATCGGACTGACGGGAAAGACCGGCAGCGGAAAAAGCACGGTCGCGGAAACTCTGCGGTCGATGGGATTTTTTGTCTGCGACGCAGACGCGGTCGCGCGGCAGGCCGTCGAAAAAGGTTCGCCGCTTCTTGAAAAAATAGCGAAAGCTTTCGGTTCGGATGTCATAAACCCCGACGGTTCGCTCAACCGTCCCAAGCTCGCCGAAAGGGCGTTCGCCGACAGGGAGTCGACCGATAAGCTCAACGCGCTGACCCACCCCGAGATACTCGAAAGAAGCTTTTCCGAGATGCGGAAAGCTCTTGATATGGGGTACGCGGCGGCTTTCTACGACGCGGCGGTTTTGTTCGAGAGCGGAGCGGATAAGCTATGCGACTTCAATGTTCTTGTCGAAGCGCCGAAGGACATAAGGCTCGATAGGATAATCAAAAGAGATCATCTGACAAAGGAACACGCGCTCGAGAGAATGAACGCGCAGAGAGCCGACGGCTACTACCGCGAAAGAGCGGACTATATAATAGATAACTCACCGGGCAAGGATCTCGGCGACCAGATAGAGAAGCTTGTCCGTTTACTGAAACTATAATAGGATTTATCTGTTTTTTGTATTATAGCATAGCGGTTTTAATAACATTGTCGAAGTTTAAGAGGGAATTATATTTTTTTGCATGGGTATGGTTAGGATTGCGGCGGCGCGGCAGCGAAGCGAGTGCCGCCGCACCCACACCCCATTTCAGCATATACTTTTGCCCGACGACGAAACCGCGGCAAGCACTCGGTCGGCGTGTACGGCAAAATATAATAATATTGTATATAATATATTTTCAAAGGAGCGATATAAATGAGTGAAAAATCACAGGCAAAAGAGCTTAAAGATAAGCTCTTCCTCAAAAGAGAACACTGCTCAAAGGTCATGAGCGACGACGAGGTCAAGCGCTGCGACGAGTTCTGCGAGGGCTATAAAAAGTTCCTCTCGAACGCAAAACTGGAGCGCGACGCCGTCGAAGAGGCCGTCAAAGAAGCCGAAAGCAGGGGCTTTGAGCCGTTCGACAAATCGAAAAAGTATAACCCCGGCGATAAGGTCTACCTCAACAACAGGGGCAAGGCGATCATCCTCTGCGTTTTCGGAACCGAAAGCGCCGCCAAGGGCGTCAAGATAGCCGCCGCCCACGTCGATTCGCCGAGACTCGACCTCAAGCCCAATCCGCTTTATGAGAGCGACGAGATCGCCCTGTTCAAGACCCACTACTACGGCGGAATCAAGAAATATCAGTGGACCGCCATACCCCTCGCCCTCCACGGCGCGGTCTCCCTCGCGGACGGCTCCGTCATCAGGGTCAACGTCGGCGAGGACGCGGGCGATCCTCAGTTCGTCGTCACCGATCTTCTTCCCCACCTCGCCTACGATCAGGTCAAGGAGCCTTTAGGCTCGGCCATCAAGGGCGAAGAGCTGAACATTCTCGTCGGAAGCCGTCCGTTCAAGGATGACGACGAGAGCGAGCTTGTCAAGCTCAACATTCTCAATATACTCTTCGAGAAATACGGAATCACCGAAAAAGACTTCCTTTCGGCTGAGCTTGCCATGGTTCCTGCGTTCGAGGTCAGAGACATCGGATTTGACAGAAGCATGATAGGCGGCTACGGTCACGACGACAAGGTTTGCGCCTATCCCGAAATGATGGCTATTTTTGATGTCGGTACACCGAAGTATACTTCTCTTTGCATCTTCGCGGACAAAGAGGAGGTCGGTTCTATAGGCAACACGGGCATGCGTTCGGCTTTCCTGAAATATTTCATAGCCGACATAGCCAAGGCGGAGGGCCTTGACGCAAGAGACGTTCTTTCAAAGTCGGAGTGTCTTTCAGCCGATGTCAACGCCGCTTTCGATCCGACATTCCCGAGCGTGAGCGAAAAGAACAACACCGCATACATTAACCACGGCGCGGTCATCACAAAATACACAGGCTCGAGAGGAAAGAGCGGCTCCAACGACGCAAGCGCCGAATTCGTCGGCAAGATTCGCCGCGTACTTGATAAAAACAATGTCGCCTGGCAGACGGGCGAACTCGGCAAGGTCGACCAGGGCGGTGGCGGAACGGTCGCTCTCTATATTTCGAACCTCAATGTTGAGGTCGTCGATCTCGGTGTTCCCGTTCTTTCAATGCACGCGCCGTTCGAGGTTGTCGCGAAGTTCGACGTTTATATGACCTACAAGGCCTGTCTCGCGTTCTTCGGCGACGACGAATAATCGCTTGACAGAAAAGCATATTTATAGTAAAATATTTCCACAAACTTAAGGAGGAAATTATCATGACAGCAGAACATCTTGTAGAACTTCTTTTCGGCGATCTTTTAGCCTACATGAACAGATTCCTTGACTGGGTCAAGAAGAACATTTTCCATCAGGATTGATGAAACTCAGCGCAGCGGCACCGAACGGTGCCGCTGTTTTTATTTTGCGGCGTTCTCGCCTGCCGGCTCGG
>USMJ01000172.1 GCA_900555805.1 uncultured Oscillospiraceae bacterium
ATCCGCCTTGCGGCACCGCGGTTCGGCAAGCCGAACCGCGGGTTTTGCCTTTGCCCCTTACCCCCGAATAAATCTCTCCGCCAAGCAAAAAAACGCCGTGAACCTCCGAGAAGTTCACGGCGTAAATTTTCAGTCAGTTCAAATTATTTTGCCTGCTCCGATACAAAGTCAGCGTCGCAGCATGAGCATGAAACATAGTTTTCTTTGTCGTCTTCACACTTGCAGTTCTTCTTGTCGCAGAGCTTCTTAACAAGAGCGTAAACGCCTGCTACGAAAGCAGCAACAGCAGCGAGAATTCCGATGAACTTGAAAATCTTTTTAATTGTATCCATATTTATTCCTCCGTTTTTATTTTGTATGTCAATTATACAACTTAACCTTGCCCATGTCAATACAAAGAATTTAATTTAATTATTTATCGGATCTGCCCTTTAATATGTGCATGTCAGAGTGCAGTCATACTGTCCGTGCATTGTGACGTTGACGGGTACGAGCATCTTTCCGCTTCCGCCGCCCTCCGTCATCGGAAGGACATAGGTTATCGAATCGAGCTTTCCGTTTTTGTTGATCTTCGCCGTGATCTTCGCTCCGCTGTAGCTGATATGAAGATCCGTCACGGAGATTCCGCTCGGAAGCTTCAGAGAGCTGAAATCAAATGTCTCGAATACGCCCGAATGATTCTTCGCGTTTTGTTTGAGGGTCTGCTTTTCGGGTTTGAGCGTTATATCGACAGTGTAAGCTCCGTCCGTTCCTGCGGTGACCGACGCGCTCTGAACTCCGCTTTCGTCAAGCGAAGCCATCTTGTTTATCGGCGCTATCAGCGCGTTCGGCGTTTTTCCCGAACCCGAGGAATCGACTCCGTTCGAGAACGTGCAGACCGTGTCGGGCTTGTCGAGCTGTTTTGAAACGAGCGAATTGACTATGCCCTCTATTCCGCCTGTCGCCTGATCTATCGTCACACTTAAGTTTTCGGTTTTCTTCGCCGTGAAATTCTGCGTCGCTTTTGTGGCGTTTATCGCGTTGACCAAAGCCTTGGCTATCTCGGCGTTGCCCGAGGGGAGCTTCGACTGCGGCGTTTGTTCGTTCGCGTCGGCGTTCGCCATTGAGGCGAATGTCGTTATATTGCCGCCCGAAGAAGTTGTTCCGAGAGGGTCGTCCTTCTTTTCGGGGAGCGTCGTCTGATTTGTGACCATATCTATAACTATCTGCGAAGTCTGGACGTCCTGCTGCGTGTTCTGCGTGACCGACGGCGGTTCGGTGCTCGGTTCAAACTCCTTTTTCGCCTGTCTTCGCACCCCGAAGGAGCCTATGACAAGCCCCATGCAAAAGAGCCAGACCGCCGCAACGCATACGGCGCATACTTTTATCAAACGGTTCATAATTTTTGAGCTTTCCTTTCATCCTCCGATTACCACCATGTGATAACGAAGTCAAGCGTTTTCTTTCCTTGAACGGTTACATTACAATTCTTCCCGTTGATCCTGCCGTTTATTCTCGCCGTGAACGGAGCGGAAACGGTCAGCGTGTCGAATCTTCCGAACTTGTTTATCTTTGCCCTGACGGTTGTACCGGTATAGTTTGTCGCTGTCGATGAGACAGCTGCGTCGGAGGAGACCTCCTGCGTGATCGTTTTCCAGTCGATCATCGGCGCGAGTTTTGAGCTGTTCCGAGGGAGAGCGTTGTTTTTCACGCTCTCGGGTTTAAGCTCAAGCGTGACAAGAAATCCCGAGCCGTCTTTTTTGAAGCTCGCTTTCTTTATCGCCGAAGCCGGGAAAACCTGAACCTTATCGTTCCCGGTGAAGAACTTCGCCGTTTTAATTTTGGAAATCTTATCTATGCCGTTTTCAAAGTCCGCCGTCATAACAGACGTGCCTGTGTAGTTTGAAACCAAAGCTTTCGCAGTATTCAGCGCGTACCTGTCGGAGATATTATAGCTCGTTATCCCTGCCGCGACCTCTGTTGTTCTTGAAGAATAAAGGCTTTTCGCCGAAGCCGTTTTCGTGAGGGCTTCGTTGAATTCGGCGGCGATATCGGCGACAGATGTCGGCATATAGTTCGTCGAGAACGTCTTTTTGTCGGAATACGCGCCGTAGCGGTTCTTTCCGCCGCAGGCGATATACGCTCTGACCTTAACGGTGTATTTCGTGTTCTTGGTAAGTCCCGTGAACGTGTATGAAGTCTTGTTCGTTGCTGCCTTTTTGTTGAGGCCGGCTCCACTTATCTCGACCGTGTAGCCGTCGGCGTTTTTGACCTTCGACCACTTGACGGCGAGGGTCGTTTTCGTCGCCGAGCCTGCCTTGACGTTCTTGACCTTCGACGGCGCAGTGCATGCGGTGAGTACCGACGAATATTTTCCTTTGATCTTCTTCCCGTTCGCCTTCATGTAGCCTCTGACCTTGTAGCTGCTTTTCACGCCTGCCTTGAGGCCTTCGTGAGTAAACGAGGTTTTCGAGGTCGTCTTTATCTTTTCGTATTTTTTGGCTTTTGTGTTGTAGCAGTATACTTCGTAGCCGTCGGCGTCGGCAAGCTTATTCCACTTGATCTTCAGCGACTTCGAGTCGCATTTCGAAAGCGTGAGACCTTTGACTTTTGAGACTGTTTTTGTCGAAGCGGTGAGGATCTCCGACCACTTGCCCCAGACCTTTGAAGAACCGTCTTTTATGTACGCGCGGACTCTGTACTTGCAGGAAGATCCTTCCTTAAGGTCTTTGAATGTGTATTTTGTTTTGGAAGTTGTCTTGACGGTTTTCCACTGATTGTTGACATATTTCTGAAGTCTGTAGCCGCTCGCGCCCTTGACCTTAGACCATTTTACGGTGTACCCCGTAAGAGTTCTGTCGGCACAGGTTATCTCTTTGACTTTCGGCACTTCGACACTTATCCGAACCGTATATTCGGCGTCGCCGAGAACGCTGTAGCAGCGTATATCGGCTTTGCCGTAATTTTTGGCGGTGACTGTTCCGTTCCTGTCAACCGAAGCGACCGAAGCGTTATCCGACACCCAGATGATATCTTTATAGTAGCAATCCGCAGGATAAACTCTCGCCGTCAGTTTGGCGCTGCCGCCCTTGTTAAGACTGACGGAAGCCTTATTGACCATCACCTTGGACGGATATATCGGCTTCGTCTTAACGGAATTCGACTTGGCGTAGGTTTCAGCGACAGATCCGCTTTCGCAGTAAACTGTCAGCTTCGGGCATCTTCCGAAAACGTTCGCGCCCATCGACTTTACGGCGGAGAACACGACCGCTTTTTCAAGGCTTTCGCAATACCAGAAAACGGCGTCTCCGAGAGTTGTCAGCGACATCGGAAGCTCGATATATTTGAGCGAGGTGCATTCCATGAACGCGCCCTTCCCGACGGTTCTGACCGTGTCGGGGATCGAAACGGATGTTATGCGCTTCGACGGCTCCGTCTTGCCGTATTCCTCCGCAAAGGCATAGTTTCCGATAGAAGTGACAACGGCTCCGTTGACCTTGGACGGAATTGTAACGCTTCCGCCCGCGCCGTCATACTGATAGACTTCGGCTGTGTTTCCGTTGATGACAAAGGTTATTCCGCCGACCTTGACAACGCTCTCGGCGAAAGCCAGGGGACAGGCGGAAACCGCCATCGCGATAACAAGCGCAAAAACGGTAAGCCCCATGAATAATTTTTTCATCTGTTTTCCCTCCGTATAAGACTTGATAATTAATCAAAGTTATTGTAACATTAAATCATGAACTTTTCAATAACAGAAAATGTAAATCCTGCAAAAGGCATTTTATAAAATGTTTATCGTTCGCTTTCTATATATAATATGTTTCGGGGTTGACTTTTTTTCGGCGGTTTGTTATATTTATCTGGTTATTTATAAGCATTTGGTGCGAATCCGAGCACGATTTTGGCGGCGGTC
>USMJ01000173.1 GCA_900555805.1 uncultured Oscillospiraceae bacterium
GGTTCACCTTAATACATAAACAGGACGGTATATAAATGTCAGCAAGAAACGTTTTGATTGTCAATCCCGAAGCGGGTAAGCACGATTCGACGGAGTTCATATCCGCGTCGGCGGCAAAGCTGCTTTCGGGAATACCGTATGAAATCAGGATAACGGAGTATCCGGGTCATGCGGCTGAAATCGCAAGGTCACTTTGCGGTGACGAATGCCGTATATACGCCTGCGGCGGCGACGGAACGATAAACGAGGTCTTTAACGGCGCTGTCGGGCAGAAAAATGTCAGCGTAAGCTGCTATCCGTGCGGCAGCGGCAACGATTTTGTCAAGGCGTTCGGCGGAGCGGAGCTGTTTCTGGATATCGCGAAGCTTATCACCGCGCCCACGCGAAAGCTTGATCTGCTCAAGGTTGGCGACAGATACAGCAACAACGTGGTCAACTTCGGCTTTGATACCACCGTTGCGATAACGATAAACAAGGAACGCGACAAGACCGGCCACGGCGGCAAGAACGCCTACACCAAGGGAGTTGTCACCGCGCTTATAAAAAGCATGAATAATCGCTGCACCGTCATAGCCGACGGCGAGACGCTCAATCCCGACGGAAAGCTTTTGCTGTGCACGTTGGCAAACGGCCAGTATGTCGGCGGCTCGTTCAAATGCGCGCCGAAGTCAAAGCCCGACGACGGTCTTATAGATGTTTGTCTCATCAAACCGATATCAAGACTTCGCTTCGTCAAGCTCTTAGGACCCTATACCGCAGGCGAGCACCTTGACGATCCCAAGTGTAAGGATATTATAGTTTATCGCAGAGCGAAAAAGATCGAAGTCAAGGCTCAGCCGGGATTTGCCTATTCGCTTGACGGCGAGATCATATATTCCGATCACTTCACCGTCGAAATAGCCCCCGCGGCGATAAACTTCGCCGTACCGGAGTGAGATAGCTTCATAAATTGATCCATACGGACAGAAAACAGTATGGTCATAACAGGGGAGGTCAACCATGTCAATAACAGTAAACATATACTACAAGGGCAAGAACGGTTCTGCGAGAAAATTTGCGGAGGAAATGATATCGGGCGGAACCGTCGCCGATATCAAGGCTCAGCCGGGGAATATCCGCTATGAATATTTCTTCCCTATGAATGACAGCGAGACCGTTCTTCTGATCGACAGCTGGGAGGATCAGGCTTCGATAGACAGACACCATGCTTCGCCGATGATGAATCGCATAGCTGAGCTTCGTGAAAAGTATGATCTTCATATGAGGGTCGAACGCTATGTGACCGACGAATCAGGCGATGACAGAAATGATTCGGCTTTTATCAGGGAGTGAGATTGTATCTTCCCGTTCGCCGAACCTGATTTCATCTAAATCCGACTTCCTTGGCGACGCCTCTCCGGGCTTTACCCGGAGGCTTACCGCAAAACTCAACAGCAAAAATCCCCCGAACCTCGGTTCGGGGGATTGATCTTATTTCGGTCTCTTGAGCTTTCCGTCGCGTCCTCTTGCGCGGAACATATTCAGAAGCGGCATACATGACGCGAAGAATGCGTGATATGCTTCGCAGTAGTCGGTGTCCTCGCGCTGGCGCTTGCATCCTCCCGAACGGCACAGCCAGTAGTAACCGCAGGAGCGGCACTTATCCGGGCCTTGCAGGCTCTCGCGGAGAAAGTCGATAGCTTTCTTGCTGTTAGCGAGACGGCTGAAATCCGATTGGTTAATGTTGCCGAGCAACCACTCATCCGTACAATAAAAATCGCACGGGTAAACGTTTCCGTTCCCCTCAACGACAAATTGGTGGGAACAGTGGCCGCACATTCCGCACTGTTCGGGATTTTCGCCGACGCTCATCCTGACGAGATTGTCGAAATATCGGATGCTCGTGTATCTTCCTCGGAAGAAATCTTTGGCGTAGAAATTGAACATTGTCGTCAGAAAATCGTAGTATTGCTGCGAGGTCATATACATTTTGCTTTGGCTCGTGTCGCCGAACGGCCGCAGACACGGGATGAACTGCAAATGCGTGAAGCCCTTGCTTCGGAAAAAGCGGTATAGGCGGTCGGTTTTCTGGGAGTTTTCGCCCGTCAGAACGGTCAGAATGTTGAACTCGGTGCCGTGATTTTTGAAGATTTCGGCGGCTTTCATGACCTTGTAGAAGCAGTTTTGTCCGTTTTCGTCGACCCTGAATCGGTTCAGACCGCGGTCGCCGTCAAGGCTCAGACCGACGAGAAATTCATTTTTCGTGAAAAAGTCCGCCCATTCGGCGTCGATAAGAGTTCCGTTTGTCTGTATGCTGAAGTAGCAGGGGGATTTCAGCAGGTTATATCGCTTGACGGTTTTGACGAAGAATCGGAAATAGTCTTTTCCGACAAGGAGAGGTTCGCCGCCCTGAAAAGCGAACGCTATGCTGTCGCCGTTGGCAAAATCGAGAGCGGAGCGTATAACACGCTCTGCTGTATCTTCGTTCATCAGGCCGAAGTTCGGGTGTTCGCGGTGAGAGGAAACATCGTGATAGAAACAGTATTCGCATCTTAAGTTGCAGAGACTCGATGCCGGCTTTATCATGATCGAAAGCGGTGGCATTTTATTTCACCGTCCCTCTCGGATTGCTCTTGAAGTCGGACTGCACCGATTCAAGCTTCGCTTTCATTTCGGCCGATATCTCGGGGTATACCGGAGTGCGGTTATAGTTTTCGCCCTCGTCGTCGGTCAGAATGTGAAGCCAGTTCTTACGGTATTTGTCGAAGAAAGCGGAGTTGTCGTTCTGAATGTTCTTGAAATATTTGAAGGTGATATGCTCGTTCTCCAGGAGAACATCATAATCATAATTCTTGTATTCATCGCGGCTCAGAATGTCCTTGCTGTCGACGGTATATTGAATAGCCTTGACCTTGCGGCGCTTCATGTGAAGTATCGGCTCATCTTCACCGTGGATGACTTCGTTGTCCTTTATCAGCGGAAGCATCGAAACGCCGTCGATCGCTCTGTCTGTGGGAAGATAGTTTGCCTTTCCTCCGTCACCCGTCACGCCGCACATTTCAAGCAGCGTCGGGAACATATCGACAAGCGTGGCGCTTTCCGTGCGCTCTTCGCCGCTTTTAAACAGGCCGTTGTTTTTATCCCAGCGGATCATGAACGGAACCTTCTGGCCGCCCTCATAAGCGAGATATTTTCCGCCTCTGAGAATGCCCGTCGAGCCCTCAAGCGCAGGTCCGTTGTCGCTTGTGAATATAATAATTGTGTTATCAAGTACGCCGAGTTCGTCCATTGTCTTAAACAGTTCGCCCAGGTAAGAGTCGAATTCGGTCACGCAGTCGACGTAAGTGCCCATTCCGCTCGTACCCTTGAAATCGTCGCCGACAAAAACGGGAGCGTGGGGCCACGGCGTAGTATAGTAGGCGAAGAACGGCTCGTCGCTGTTTTTCGCTTTGTCGGTTATCCAGTCTGATATCTCTTCGTGGATCCATCTTGTCGCGTTCGATTGGTCTTTGAGTTCGTCTGTGCCGTGGGCTATGGTGTATTCGCCGTTTTCTTCCGTGACATGATAGAACGGCTTCATGTCGTTGACGTGGTGGCTGCCGTAGAAATAGTCGAAGCCTTGATTCGTCGGCAGGTATTCGCCGTAGTCGCCGAGATGCCATTTTCCGAAACAGCCCGTGTTATATCCGGCGCTCTTGAAAACTTCGGCGAGCGTTATCTCGTCGCCGAGCATACCGTCGGTGTTATTGAGCATTTCGATGCTGTTGAAAATTCTCGTCTGAGCGAACGGCGAGAAGCAGTCGACCGTCGGATAGATGACATTGTCGGCGTACCCTCTGTAGGGATAACGCCCCGTCAAAGCCGCGAATCTCGCAGGCGAGCAGAC
>USMJ01000174.1 GCA_900555805.1 uncultured Oscillospiraceae bacterium
TGATCTTCGAGGTTCCGACCTTGGCGAGACGGTTGCCGTCTTCCATGAGCTTCGCGTCGACACCGTAGACCATGATATCCTTCTTGTGGGATATTCCGTGGACTATCTTTCTGACCATCGAATCGCAGGATGAGCTTATCATCTCAACGGCCTTGTTCGCGAAGCTGTCGCTTCCGTCGCCGTTGCCCTGTGACGAGAAAATGTCCGTCTTGGTGAAACCGGGGCATACCAAACCGATATAGCATTCGCCGCGGTATTCCTCTCTCGCCGCTTCGGTCAAGCCCTTGAGAGCCGCCTTGCTGGCGGTGTAGACCGAAGTTCCGGCAAGTGAGCAAAGCGCCGCCGACGAAGAAACGTTGACAATAGCCGCCTTGCTGCTCTTGAGCAGTATCGGCATGAGGTAATGCATAGAATAAACAGCCGAATAGAAGTTGATATCCATGGCTTTCTTTATGTATTCTATCGTGTAGTTTCCGAAACGGTCAAACTTCGGCAGGATGCCTGCGTTGTTTATCAGAATGTCGGGGTGAATATCGTTTTCCTTGAGATATTCGGCGAAGTTCTTCCAATTTTCCTCGATTGATACATCGAAGAGCTGATAGCTGAAATGATCCGCCTTATCGCCGAGGTCGGCAACGACCGTTTTCATTTTTTCTTCGTTTCTTGCGATGCCGATAACCGTGCAGTCATATCTTTCGATAAGCTTCATGGCGATACCTTTGCCGAGACCGCCCGACGCGCCTGTTATAACGACTGTCGCTCTTGTGAGCCAATTTTCATATATCATTTCCGACTCCTCCTTGCTATGGCGCTATGATAGCATTTATTTCTTATTAGATTTCTTCAATCCGATGAACAAAATGTTAATAAATGTACGAAATTATTAAGCTTGTTTAAAAGTGTGATATTCTATTGTACCCAAAGTCAAGTGCTTAAACATAATCGGCATACCTTTTTGAAATCAGATGTTTGACGAAATTGTTTGTTTTGATGTTTTTTATCAGCCAAACCGTCAGCAGTATTAAGCTGAATTATACCGCCGTCATCAAATTTGTCAATACGCACAAAGTCCGCGCGTACTTAATAATCGGAAAGGGTATAGCGAACTTCAATTAAATCCGATTATCATAAACCTTAACACTTGCTTAACAGCAAAGGCGTAATTCTTTGATAAACTTGTATAAAGCAGAAATTATTAAAAAGTATTTGCTCAAATTATAGCTTTTTGTTGCCTTGTGTGATATAATTGACAATAATTATGCGATTTGGGCGTACATCAGAAAAATCGGAGGGATATGTATGAAGAAAACACTGTCGGCGCTGATAGCTTTTGTCCTGTTAATGAGCTGCTTTATGCTCGGATGCGGAAAAAAGGACGGCAGGGTGACGGTCAACATTTCGGCGGACAGCCTTTCGCAGGCGGAGCTCGACGATCTCGGCTCCTACGCCAAAAAGAACGGCTTCGAAAGCGCAAAATATAACAAGCGCGACGGAACAGTCTCGGTCGTCATAGACGATAATGACTACGATATGCTGATGTATAAGCTCGGCGTCGCCGTTATTTCCAACGTTTACGGGCTGATGAATTCCGATACCGACTATCCGTACATAAAAAATATCGAGAGAAACAAAGATTTCAGCGAAATGAAGATAGACGTCGTGAAATCCGACTATGAAAAAGATTCCGACAGTCCGCTGATGATAGAGCTCGTCGGTCAGAGCTGCCTTGTCTACCAAAGCTACACCGAAACCGACCGCAAGGATCAGCACTGCACGGTCATAGTCAGGGACAAGGACACGAAAGAGGTTCTCTATAAACAGACATTCAACCAGGAAGACTAAAACGAACGGAGAAAATTATGGCGAAATTATATTTCAGGTACGGCGCAATGGGATCAAGCAAGACAGCCAACGCGCTCATGGTCAAATATAACTATGAGGAGAGAGGTCAGCATGTCATAATCGCGAAGCCCGCCGTCGACACGAGAAACGGAACGCATAAGGTCTATTCAAGATGCGGACTCGAGAGCGAATGCATACTTTTCAATGAACTTGATTTGGAGCAGGTCAAAAAGGTCGACTGCCTCATAGTCGACGAGGCGCAATTTTTGACAAAAGAGGAAGTCGAAACGCTTGTACATATTGTCGACGACCTGAATATACCCGTCGTGTGCTACGGCCTCAGAGCCGACTTCAAGGGCGACCTTTTCCCGGGGAGCCAGTGGCTGCTCGCCTGGGCGGACACTATAGAGGAAGTCAAAACGATATGCTGGTGCGGCAAGAAGGCGATATGCAACGCCCGATTTGACGAAAACGGCATTATCAAACACGGCGAACAGGTCGTTCTCGGCGCGAACGAGAGATACACCTCCCTTTGCCGCAAGCATTGGCGCGAGGGAAATCTCGGACCGCATAAGCACTGATTTAATTCATGGGAAATTCGGCGACATCAGTTTTGCGCTAAACCTGAGAAGCTTATATTATGTTGTACACCGGGCTCGGTGAAAGCGGAGAATATGCCGCTCGGAAGCGAAGCCTGAACAGACACCGAAAGACGAAGATAAAAAGAGATAAGGAATGATAACTTATGGCGTTTATAGAATTCAGAGACGTATATAAAAAATATAAGATGGGCGAAATATCAATAAATGCCGCCGACGGCGTCAGCTTTGATATT
Organism: uncultured Oscillospiraceae bacterium; assembly: GCA_900555805.1. Lineage (GTDB taxonomy): Bacteria > Bacillota > Clostridia > Oscillospirales > Acutalibacteraceae > UBA6857. The sequence goes on from USMJ01000174.1 coordinate 2,678, forward strand.
GAGCAGGGCGAGTTCTGCATTATCGTCGGAGCCTCTGGCGCAGGCAAGACGACCGTGCTTAACATGCTCGGCGGAATGGATGCCTGTAACGACGGAAGAATAAGAGTTGACGGCGAGCTTATCACTTCATTCGACGAGAAAAGGCTTGTCGAATACAGAAGATGCGACGTCGGTTTTGTCTTCCAGTTCTATAATCTCGTTCAGAATCTGACCGCTCTTGAGAATGTCGAGCTTGCGACTCAGCTCACGCCGAGAAGCGTTGATCCGGCGAGAATGCTGACCAAGGTCGGTCTCGCGGAAAGATTCGATAACTTCCCGTCTCAGCTTTCGGGCGGCGAACAGCAGAGAGTTTCGATAGCGAGAGCGCTTGCCAAGAACCCGAAGATACTGCTTTGCGACGAGCCGACAGGTGCGCTCGACTATAACACGGGCAAGCAGATACTGAAGCTTTTACAGGATACCTGCCACGAGACGGGCATGACGGTTGTACTCATAACTCACAACCAGGCTCTCGCTCCGATGGCGGATAAGATAATCACAATGAGAAGCGGCAGAGTGACACAGATAGCCGTCAACGACACGCCGCTTTCGGTCGATAATATTGAATGGTAAGAAGAAATATTGACCGAAAGGAGGGCGAAAAATGAAAACAAAGAAAAAGCCCGAAGTCAAGAAAAAGGTTCAGCCGCAGGAAAAGACAAAGCAGGCGAAGAAAACCGACAAGGGCAAAAAGTTCAAAATAAATTTCAGCTTTAAGCGGGATATCAATCCAATGCTTATGAAAGAAACGGGCAGGACGGTCGAAAAAACCATGCACCGTTTTGTCTCCATTATAGCGATAGTCACTCTCGGCATAAGCTTCTTCGCCGGAATGAACGCCACCGCTCCGGATATGCTCCAGACAGCGAGAAAATATTACAGCGAGACGAATCTCATGGATATCGGCGTTCAGTCGACCGTCGGTCTGACAGACGACGACGTGGCGGCGATAGCGGCTGTCGAAGGCGTCGAAGGCGCGGTCGGAATAAAGTCCGTCGACGGCTTTTTGAAGATAGGCGATGAAAGACTTTCCGACATAGACGGCTCTGCCTACACGGTCAGGGCGATATCGCTTAACGTGACCGACGCATATAACCGGCAGGTCAACGGCGAAAACAAGCCGACATACA
>USMJ01000175.1 GCA_900555805.1 uncultured Oscillospiraceae bacterium
GCCCGATATATTCGGGCTTTTCGCAGGAGACATCTTTTTTGTCTCCACATTATGGCCCGCCCGACGGGATTCGAACCCATGGTCTTCAGAGTCGGAGTCTGATGCGTTATCCAGCTACGCTACGAGCGGCCGTTGATACAGATTATACACTCAGAAAAGTAATTTGTAAAGAGGTTATTCGTAATCATACGGGAGGTTAAGGATGACAGTTTCAGTTTTGCCGTTCTATGATTATCTTATCAGAAAATATCAGTTTAGATATACCGTAAAAACTTTTCACCATTTTGATGTCATTATACCACCACTTTCGTTTTGACGCAATATTTTCACTATAATTAAGCCATAATGACGTCATGATGATGTATGAGGTGAAAAACATGGATGAAGATAAACTTTTGCGCTATACCCTGCGTGTTGATCGGAGACTTTTTCAGAAATTCCGCTATGTCGCCGAATCGGAGGGCCGTTCAGCTAATAAGGCTATCGAGCAAATTCTGAAAAAGACCGTCGCCGACTACGAAAAGGCATACGGAAAGATTGATATTGACGATTGAGCATGCTAATAAATGAAGCCGCCTGTTTAGGCGGCTTTATTTTATACATTAACTTCTGCTTTGATTCCGAGTTCGTCTTTATATTTTTCTATTATCGGCTTGACAAATTCTTCGACGAGTTCTTCTGTCTGCTGCGGCGCTCTGCCGATGAAGTTTTCGGGCTTCATCGCCGCCGTTATCTCATCTTTCGTCATGCCGAACGCTTTGTCATTCGCTATTCTTTCGATGAGGTCGTTCTCTCTGCCGTATACTTTGACCTGCTCGCCTGCCGCCATTGAGTGAACTCTGATCTTCTCATGCAGTTCCTGTCTGTCGCCGCCTCTCTTGACGGCTTCCATCAGGATGTTTTCCGTCGCCATGAACGGCAGTTCCGCGTTCAGGTGCTTCTCGATCATCTTCGGATAGACGACCATTCCGTCGACAACGTTCATATATATTTCGACTATCGCGTCCGTCGCGAGGAAGGCTTCGGCGACCGCTATTCTCTTGTTCGCCGAGTCGTCGAGCGTACGCTCAAGCCACTGCGTCGCCGCCGTTATCTGCGGATTGAGACTGTCGACCATGACATATCTTGCCAGCGAGGCAATTCTTTCGCATCTCATCGGATTTCGCTTGTACGCCATCGCAGACGAGCCTATCTGGTTCTTTCCGAACGGCTCCTCAAGCTCCTTCAAGTGCTGTAAGAGACGCAAATCGTTTGAAAATTTCGTCGCCGACTGCGCTATGCCGCTGAGTACGCCGAGCACCTGCGCGTCGAGCTTTCTCGAATAGGTTTGACCCGAGACGGCGAAGCAAGCCCCGAATCCCATTTTTTCGGCTATTTTCTTGTCGAGCTCTCTGCATTTATCGCAGTCGCCGTCAAAAAGTTCCATAAAACTCGCTTGGGTACCCGTAGTTCCTTTCGAGCCTAAAAGTTTCATCTGTGAAAGCTGAAATTCGAGCTGTTCGAAGTCCATGACGACGTCCTGGAGCCACAGGGACGCTCTTTTTCCGACCGTCGTCGGCTGAGCCGCCTGAAAATGAGTGAAACCGAGACACGGCATGTCTTTATATTCGATCGCAAAATCTGAAAGAAGTTTCAGAAGATTGACGAGCTTTTTTCTGATGAGCTTCAAGCCCTCGGTCATGGCTATAACATCGGTGTTATCGCCGACATAACAGCTCGTCGCGCCGAGGTGAATTATCGGTTTCGCCGTCGGACACTGAACGCCGTAGGCATAGACATGGCTCATGACGTCGTGGCGGCATTCGCGCTCGCGTGCCTCGGCGACATCATAGTTTATATCATCGCTGTGAGCTTTAAGTTCGGCTATCTGTTCATCCGTTATATCGAGACCCAGCTCTTTTTCGCTTTCCGCGAGAGCGATCCATAACTTCCTCCAAGTTTTAAACTTGAAATCCGGAGAAAAAATGTACTGCATCTCTCGGCTGGCGTACCTTGAATTTAACGGAGTTTCATATGTATTTTTCATTTTTTCCGTTCCTTTCGGATAAATATATTGTAAATAAATCGACCGTAAAATTATACATTATTTTTTTTATATTTTCAATGACATTTCAAAAATTGTGTGTTATAATGCAATTACGAAAACGATATTTTGTTTTCCATGAAACTGAAGGAGTGAAACTTATGATATGCAAACACTGCGGAGCGCAGAATGATGACGGCGCTTTCATCTGCTCTCAATGCGGCAACAGACTTGACCGCGACGATAATCAAAATCAGAACTATAACTACGGATATTCTCAGCAGAATTACGGTCAGCCGTCAGACGGCGGACAAAATTATAATAACAGTCAGCAAAGCTATGAAAACAATCAGGGCAACAACGGATTTGATCCCAACGCTCAGAATCAGAACGGCGGTTATACCTATAACTATAATCAGAATTACAACTACGCGCCGGTCAATACGAGCGTGCTCAAAAAGGGCAGCATCATAGCAGCGCTTGTTGTCGCTATTCTCACAAGAAGCGTTGTCGCGATAGTTCTCGCTATAATCGCTCTTGTTCGCTGCAACGAGTTTGAGACGGCGGTCAGAACGGGCAACTATCCCCTCGCCGATCAGAAGCGCGACAGCGCAAACTCCCTGAGAAAATGGGCATGGGCGTTCTGTATAATCGGAATTATCATTTCGATCGTTATCGGTGTTCTCTATATGCTCGGAATAGGTCTCGGAATTTTCGGCGAGTTCCTGTTCCCTCTCGGAGACGAGTTCTTCAGCGAATTTGACGATTTCGGCGATTTCACTGAAATGATGATAAACTTTATTCGCTGAGTTTAATTTGAGTTTTAGCCGCCGTGCCGTTTTTTCGGTACGGCGGTTTTGTTTTAACAGGAAATATGATCTTCCGAAAAAGTTGCAGTGATGAAGCGAGATTTGATCAAGCTCTCTTTTGACTAAATCATAATTCAGATATACAGTCGATAGAATGTCAGAAAGTTGCCGCATGGGTTCAAACCCATGCGGCAGCGCTTAATTCTTATAGTTTTTACCCTTGCATCACAATTCTTTCGGCGAGTTTTTTCATGGATATGCCCTTGTCCATGCTCATTTTCTGTAAGAGGTAATGCGCCTGATCCTCGCTTATCTTTTTTCTTCTTATGAGCACTCGTTTGGCTTCGTCGACTATATCCGCCTTTCGGCTTTCATATACGGTCTTTTTATAATCTGTCACGCTTTGAAGCGACTCTATCGTCGCTGTGAGTTCGCCGACGTTCACGGGCGCCGTGAAAACAGTGAGGTTACTTGAATAGAACGGTATGGGCATACCCGACGGAAGAATGGCTATTATATCCCAGTCAAGAGACAGCGAGTTCTTGATGTCGTTGACGGAAACGTCTCTGAACGCCGAGACTATCAGTATTCCGCCGCCGAGCCTGTCGCAGAGCGAATACAACTGAGCCTCTGTTCGGCAGTAGTAAGTGTCGCACACAGGCATTGTCAGGAGGATACGGTTGATTTTGGTCATCATATTCTGACTTGAAGAAGCGATAACTATACTTCTCATCTATACCGAACCTCCTTAAAAAAAGTGAAAGGCACACCGCTTATTGCGATGTGCCGATAAATCAAAGTCTCTTATTCAGCGAAGCCTGATTCAACAAGCTTGACAAGCTCTTCAACAGCCTGTTCTTCATCGGAACCGCCTGCTATGATACGAATATCCGTGCCGCCCATGATGCCGATGGTCTCGCCGGACTGGATGTGCAGATCGATATCGCTGAGCACCGGCTTGCCGCTGCGCTGCTGATAAGCGAACGTCACATGATTGAAATCGATGGA
>USMJ01000176.1 GCA_900555805.1 uncultured Oscillospiraceae bacterium
TCGAGATGGTTACGACAGGCCCTGTCTCCACCGAGTATGACAAGCTCATTGACCGTCAGCTCGAGAGGGCGACTATCGCCGCGATAACGGGCTTTGCGAAGATACATTCGGGCGCGGCTCTTCTTCTTGACGAATAATCCGAAAGGGTGAATGAGATATGACATCATCGGATGTTTACAGTCAGCTTCTGCTCATAGTCACCCCAAGCCCGAGCGAAGGGACAGATAAAATTCTGTCCCTTTGCGACAGTGCGCTTGACTGGGTGATGAGACGAAAGAGAGACGACGTTCAGGAGGACGATAAGCGCATAGCCTACGCCGCGGCGGCTGTCGCTTATTATAATTACGCTTTGAGCCGTCTGACAGATTCGGATGACCCGAGAGATTTCAAGGCGGGCGATATATCTGTCAAGAAGAATATCAGAGACGATCTCGCCGTCGCCGAGAAGTTCAAGGAATCGAGACTTTCGGAGGTCAGCGACATTCTCGCCGACACACAGTTCGGAGCGTGGAACGTATGACGACTAAATATATCATGGAAAAATACGGTCAGACGGCGAAACTAACCGACACGGCCAAGAACAAGACGGTGAATTTCAAGGCGATCGTTCAGGCGCTGAGATATAAAAACAAGCTGTATCTCAGGGGTACCTACACGGAGCTCGGAAGAAATCAGCAGGACTATTATCTTTATATAGGTCCCGGTGACGTCGATATAAGCGGCGTTGACGCAGGGACAAAAACGCTGACCGTCGGCAGCGTTTCATATGTCGTCGACAGAACCGAGAAGCATTATATCGGCAACGAGCTTATATATCACTGGGCGATAATTCATCCCGTCGTCACGGACGCAAGCTAAAAGGAGGTCTTATGGTCAATTATCTGACAGAGATGAACAAGGCGAAGGCTCTGATATCGGGAAACGCCGAGGTGACAAGAGGGAACAAGATCGTGACCGGCTTCAGCACGGGCGTTGTTCCAAGCCCTCTCAAGAGCCTTTACACCGTCGTCAAGCCGCTTGAGCTTAAGACGGAGAAAATCAATCAGGAGGGCGTTTCAACGAACAATCTCGCCAAGTTCACTATCGGTATAAACATACACAAGGCGGAAAAGCTCGATCCGTCGGAGCTTCTCGACAGATATTCGAAGATAGTCAACCTTTTCGAAGAAAGCCAGAGCTTTACCGTCTACACGACGGGGTTCGGCGAGCTTAAGAGAAACGCCGACACAAATTCCATCTTCCTTCCGGCATATATTACCCTCGCCTATTATTATTAATTTTCAGCAGGTATTGTCTCGTACCTTAAAATATGATAAAATAGGTTTATCACAATAGTTGAGGAGGACACATTATGGCTAAAAGAGAAGAATATCTTTCGTGGGACGAATATTTCATGGGCATCGCCATGCTCTCGGCTTATCGGAGCAAAGACCCCAACACGCAGGTCGGCGCCTGTATCGTCAACGGCAAGAATCACATCATGTCCGTCGGATATAACGGTCTGCCGCTCGGCTGCAGCGACGACGAATATCCGTGGGAAAGAGACGGCGACAGCCTCAACACGAAGTACCCTTATGTCTGTCACGCCGAGCTTAACGCCATTCTCAACAACAACGGCGCCTCGCTTGAGGGCTGCCGAATTTATGTGGCGCTGTTTCCGTGCAACGAATGCGCCAAGGCGATAATCCAGAGCGGAATAAAAGAAGTCGTCTATCTCAGCGACAAATACGCCGAGTCCGCTTCAACCAAGGCGTCGAAGAGAATGTTCGACTCCGCCGGAGTGAAATACACAAGGCTCGACCTCAAGAGCAAAAGCGTAGTCATCAACTTTGACGAAAAGAGCATATAACCGGAAGCCCTTCACGGTTCTGTCTGTGAGGGGCATAATTATACACAAAAGCCGATTGCGTGAAACAATCGGCTCTTATGCGTATCTCTATTATATGATTTGGAAGGAATAGCAGTAATCAATTTTTCTTGAATCTTCCGAAAAGTCCCGTCTTTTTCTCATAAGGTTCGCTCGCGACGGCTTTCAGTTCGTAGCCTGTTTCGCCGATAACACTTTTGACCTTTTCTTCGTCAAGCGGTTCTTCGGAGATAACGACCGTCTCCCCCTTCGCGTGGGAGGAGGTCACTTTTTTTATGTCGAATGCGTTTCTGAGCGCGTCGTTGATATGCGACTCGCACATTGAACACATCATACCGTCAATTTTCAGCGTTGTCTTTGTCATTTTTCGTTCTTCCTTTCGCTGTCCGATTTTCCGATATATTTCTTCAGCGAGTGCTTGCCGCCGAGCACGGCGACCGCCGTGATGAACAGCACCGCCAAAGCGTACCAAAAATCAGGCGATTTTATCATTTCATGCATTTTTACCACCCAATTACCGTCCGTTGCTGAACGCTTTCAGATTGCCTTCGGGAACCTCCGAGAGCAGAAAGCAGGCAGCCGTTTGAATGTTATCAATGTTTGGAAAATTTTCGATGAGAAGCTTCGAAACCGAAGCATAATATCTGCCGTATCTTTCGGCGATATCTTCGCCGCGCTTTGTCAGGCTCGCCGCCGAGCTTGCGTTTCTCGTGACAAGCCCCATCTCAACGAGGGTGTCCGTCATATTATGTACACTCGGTCTCGACAGCCCGAGCTCTCTTGCGATGTCAACGCAGCGTACCCCTCGGCCGTCTTTCTCAAGGTTCTTTATGGCGAGCAGATATCTGATATTTGAGGAAGTCAGCGTCGTTTCTTCAGGCATAGCGCACCTCCTGTTTCAAAAAAGGGAGACGCAGAGTTTGCGCTCCGCATCTCCCATGGGCTTCACTTCTTATGGCAGGAGTCCGCCATGGCGCAATGCGCGCAGTTGTTTCCGCAAGTTGACTTGCCTTTCTTCTTATCTTTGACCAATTTCACGATAATTGCCGCAACGACTATCAGAAGCAATATGCTGATAATTATTGTCGCCGCATTCTGAGCTAACCAATTAAGCATTCTGACCGACTCCTTTCATCAGTTGTGATTTGAGTTTTTATTTTGTCGCCTTTTCTTTGACCTTAACGTTCTTCGTGAGCTTTGTCGCTTCCTTGTAGGGACGGACGAGCATGTAGATCATACCGGCGAGGATCGCAACGGCAAAGATCACACCGATAACGTTTGCGTGACCCGTGAAGAGACCGCCGAACTGGTTGACCATGAGAGCTATGCAATAAGCGAAGCCGCACTGATAAGCGATGGCGAACCATGTCCACTTAGCGCTGTTCATCTCACGCTTGATAGCGCCGATAGCCGCGAAGCACGGAGCGCAAAGAAGGTTGAAGACGAGGAATGAGTATGCTGTGATGCCTGTGAACGCCTGAGCGATATTCTGGAATACCGTTCCGTCTCCGCCGCCGTAGAGGATGCCGAGTGTACCGACGATATTCTCTTTAGCGACAAGACCTGTGATCGAAGCGACGGCTGCCTGCCAGTTGCCCCAACCGAGGGGTTTGAATATCCAAGCGATCGCTCCGCCGATGACAGCGAGTATCGAGTGGTCGATTTCGCTCTCTTCGAGCATTCTGAATGAACCGTCAACAACACCGAAGTAGGTTGTGAACCAAACGAGGATAGTTGAAAGAAGGATTATTGTGCCTGCCTTTTTGATGAAGGACCAGCCGCGCTCCCACATTGAGCGGAGAACATTCTTCGGAGTGGGAAGATGGTATGCAGGAAGCTCCATAACGAACGGAGCGGGATCGCCGGCGAACATCTTTGTCTTTTTGAGCATGATACCCGAAACGATGATCGAAGCCATACCGATGAAGTAAGCTGAAGTAGCAACCCAAGCGGAACCGCCGAAGATCGCGCC
>USMJ01000177.1 GCA_900555805.1 uncultured Oscillospiraceae bacterium
CGCGCCGCCGCCCACGAAACGCCAAAAACTCCCGCCGATGAAATTCGGCAGGAGTTTTTTAGTTCTGTCTTTGTTATCTCTGCTGGTTCTGCTGCTGCTGTTGCTGCTGACCCTGCTGCTGTTGCTGTTGTTTCTGCTGATTTTGCTTCTGCTGCTTGTTTTCCATCGTTCATCTTCCTCTCGATATAAAATTAAGCATTCGGATTCGCACCGTATGCTTAAGATATGCCAAAGCAATATCCGAGTTTATTATTGCCGAACTTGATCGGCTTATCCGCAGAAACAAAAATATCCATGCTGTTGCATGGATATTTTTGAAAAATAAAGAAGAGAAAAATGAAAAAAACAAAAAATTGTAACGGTCAAAATTAGCTTGGATTATCTCCACACATATAGTAGCAAAAATGCGGCTAAAATGTGTGAACAAATTATGAACTTTGCTGACAATTGATGAAAAAGTCAGTGTTTTGGAGCATTTTTCGCGTTTTTGTCGACAAAGCATCAGTCTTGTTTGGAAAATATCTGATTTTATTACAGGTTTTGTCAAACAAAACGCAAATATTCGGTCGGGAAACTGTCCTTTTCGGTACAAATTACGCGTAATAAATCGACTTTTGTTATGCTTGTTCATAACTTCGAAACTTTTATTTTTTCACCGGCGATTTTCATAGAGACTGTATAATTCGCAGTATATCCCTTTTTTCGCCATAAGCTCTTCGTGCGTTCCCTTTTCTTCTATGCCGTTCTCGGTCAGGACTATTATCACGGTCGCGTTCTTGACCGTTGTCAGTCGGTGGGCTATGGTGAAAGTCGTTCTTCCCTTGGCGAGCTCGGAAAGCGAGTTCTGAACTATAAGCTCGCTCTCGTTGTCGAGAGCCGAAGTCGCTTCGTCGAGAATGAGAATCGGCGGATTCTTGACAAATACGCGCGCGATGCTTATTCTCTGCTTCTGTCCGCCCGAGAGCATGACGCCCCTTTCGCCGACATATGTGTCGTACCCGTGCGGCAGCGCGCTTATGAATTCGTGCGCTCCGGCGAGTTTGCTCGCCGATATGATCTCCTCTTCCGTCGCGCCGGGCTTGCCGTACGCTATGTTCTCGCGTACCGTTCCCGAGAAAAGGTAAACGTCCTGTTGAACGACGCCGATGTTTGAGCGCAAGGACTTGAGCGTGATATCCTTGATGTCTTTTCCGTCTATAAGTACACGCCCGCTTGACAGCTCGTAGAACCTCGGTATCAGACTGCAAAGTGTTGTCTTGCCGCTGCCCGACGGGCCGACTATCGCGACGTTTTCGCCGGCCTTGACGTCGAGGCTGACATGGCTTAGGACGTCGCCTTTTTCTTCGCTGTATTTGAAAGTGACATTGTTGAAGGTGACGTCTCCCCTGACATTTTCAAGCGGCTTTGCGTTTTCGCTGTCGCCTTTTTCGGGCGGCGCGTCCATAATCTCGGCGAAACGCTCGATTCCCGTCATGCCGTCCTCGAACTGTTCGGAGAATTCGACGATTCGCTTGATGCTGACAAGGAGCGTCGAGACATAGAGAAGATAGGCCGTGTAGTCCGCAGGCGTTATTTTGCCCTTGATCATGAACAAAGCTCCGATAACGACAATGACGATATACATCAGTCCCTCGAAAATTCTTGTCGTCGTGTGGAATGCGCCCATGTGTTTGTACGAGTCGGCTTTTGCCTTAAAAAACCGTCTGTTCCCGATTGTGAATTTGCGGTTTTCCTCGTCTTCGTTGGCGAAAGATTTGACAACCCTGATTCCCAGCAGGCTGTCCTCTGTCTGGGCGTTTATTTCGCCGAGCTCATGCTTCCTGTTTTTGAATGCAAGTCTCATGTTTTTACGTGACTTGCCCGTACATATCAACATAAGAGGCAGGACGGCGAACAAAAGCAGCGTCAGCGGAACGTTCATCCGACAGAGTATGACGAAGGTCGCGGTTATTTTCACGGCGGCGATAAAAAATTCCTCGGGGCAGTGATGCGCGAATTCCGTTATTTGGAACAGGTCGTTGGTTATTCTCGACATAAGCTGACCGATCTTCATCTCGTCATAGTATGAGAACGGAAGCTTTTGCAGGTGGGCGAAGAGGTCGGATCTCATGTCGCTTTCGATCTTCGTGCCCATAATGTGGCCGTATGAGGTCATGTAGTAATAAGCGGCGGCGTCGATCAGTCTCAGGAGAACATAAAGTCCGCCGAGGGTCAGAACGAGCTTGACCGTCAGCTGGGATATGTCGTTTATCGCTGTGTTAGTGATACGCCTGACGATAAGCGGCAGGACAAGCTCGCCGACGGTCGTCAGACCCGCGCAGAACAGGTCGATCGCAAGAGACGGATAATACTTCTTGAAATACGGAGCGAACCGCCTTATAAGCTCCGCATTGCTCATGGTTTTTCGGTTTTCGTCTTTCTTTTTCATTTAATCGTCCTCACTAAAAAATATTCAGAGAAAAATAAGCAGGGTTTCTCACGAAAAGTATATCTTTCCGTGAGAAAACCCCACATAGCTTTTATAGTGCTTTATCAGTCGGCGTAGCCGTTCGGATTCATCTTCTGCCATCTCCATGTGTCGCGGCACATATCGTCGAGATCTCTCTCCGCTTTCCAGCCGAGTTCCTTAGCCGCCTTTGTCGGGTCGGAGTAGCATGTCGCTATATCGCCCTGGCGTCTTCCGACGATCTGATACGGGATCTTCACACCGTTGACTCTCTCAAACGCGTTGACTATGTCAAGCACGGAGTAGCCTGTACCTGTTCCGAGGTTATAGATGTCGAGAGCCTTCGTATTGAGAACGTGTTCGACAGCCTTTATATGGCCGATCGCCAGATCGACGACATGGATATAGTCTCTGACGCCCGTTCCGTCGGGGGTGTCATAGTCGTTGCCGAAGACCGAGAGCTTCTCGAGTTTTCCGATAGCGACCTGAGAGATATAGGGCATAAGATTGTTCGGAATTCCGTTGGGGTCTTCGCCTATTCTTCCGCTCTCGTGAGCGCCGATCGGGTTGAAATAACGAAGCAGGCAGACGCTCCACTCGTTATCGGCCTTATAAAGATCGCTGAGAATAAGCTCTATCATATATTTTGTTGTGCCGTACGGGTTGGTTGTACCTCCCGTGGGCATTGTCTCGGTCAGCGGAGAGGGGTTATTCATACCGTAGACCGTCGCCGAAGAAGAGAATACTATCTTCTTGCAGCCGTATTTTCTCATAACTCGGCAGAGGGTTATCGTTCCGCCGACATTGTTCTCGTAGTACTCAAGGGGCTTGACGCAGCTTTCGCCGACAGCCTTTAAGCCTGCGAAGTGAATGACTGCGTCTATCTTTTCATTTTCAAAGACATGGGAAAGTCCCGCCTCGTCTCTGACATCGCATTCGTAGAAAGCGAACTTCTTTCCGGCGAGCTCGGCGACTCTCTTGAGGGCTTCCCTGCTGCTGTTATAGAAGTTATCAACGACAACGATATCGTAGCCGGCCTTGATAAGCTCAACACAGGTATGAGAACCGATGTAACCTGCGCCGCCCGTAACTAAAATTGACATAATCAACACACCTTTCGCATATGCGCCTATCTGAGAAAAACCGCGCCCGAAAAAATTCAATTTCCGCGGCAGGGCATACCCTCGGCGCAAAACCTTTCAAATATATAGTATACCTCAGGAAGGAACGAAATGCAATACGTTTGGTGGAAATTTCGGGGAAAATCGGGGAGTGCGCGAACAACTGCCCCCGTTGCACCGGCTTGCGGTTTTCGGGAAGTCTGTGTTCGGCTGCTTGCGGCGGAGCCGCAAGCGGCTGTGAGCGTACTTCCGCAGCGTAAGCG
>USMJ01000178.1 GCA_900555805.1 uncultured Oscillospiraceae bacterium
TTATGATGAGACCGAAGCGTACCTCGAAGAATATGAATATCTCTTGGGCAGGGACGTCTTGGTCGCTCCCGTTCTCAAAAGGAACGCCGACAGCAGAGAGGTCTGGCTTCCGAACGATAAATGGATCCATATAGAAACCAAAAAGGAATACTCGGGCGGAAGATATACAGTGCCTGCGCCGCTCGGCGAAATTCCAGTTTTCGTCAGAAAAGACGCGTCTAAAGACGTGCTTGATATATTACTCAACTTATACTAAGGAGGACTTATAATTATGAAATATTTTCTTGACAGCGCAAAGATCGACGAGATCAGAGAAGCGTACGACACATTCGGAATTGACGGTATAACCACCAACCCGAACCACATCATGAACTCGGGCAAGCCGTTCTTCACGGTCATCGAGGAACTCGCCGAATTCGTCAAAGAAAAAGACATCGAGGGCTGGGAAAGGTTCCCGATTTCGGTCGAGATAAATCCGCATCTTGACGACGCCGACGAAATGGTCGAAATGGGCAAAAAGATAGCCTCAATGTGCCCGAACTTCGTTATCAAAATTCCCTGCACTCAGGCAGGCATAGCGGCGGCAAGACGCCTTGAAAAAGACGGCGTCAGAACGAATCTTACGCTCGTTTTCTCGCCGACGCAGGCTATCATAGCCGCCAAAAACGGTTCGCTGTTCGTTTCGCCGTTCATCGGCTGGAAAGAAAACAGCGGCGAAGACTGCAAGCAGTATATTCAGGATATAGTCGACATTTACGCTAACTACGGTTACCTCGGCGAAACGCAGATAATCTGCGCCGCCGTCAGAACAGGCAAGCAGATAGTAGACTGCGCCGTCGCCGGAGCGGACATAGTCACCGCCGGACTTCAGGTCTTCAAGGATAGCTTCTATCATCCGTTCACGGACTACGGTCTTGAGAAATTCCAAGGCGCTTGGGATAACACCGTGACCGAATAAGGAGAACGCCATGAAAATAGGATTTATCGGACTCGGAATCATGGGCGAATCCATGTGTGAAAACATAGTCAAAAAGCATGACGACACTGTATACTGCTTCGATATAGACCGGGCTAAGACAAAAAAACTTGCCGCTGTCGGTGCCGTCGCCTGCGAAAGCTCGGCTGAAATCATAGAAAAAAGCGATGTCGTCATTTCAATGGTGCCGAAATCTGAGCATGTCAAAGCCGTCTATGCCGAGCTGATGCCCCACATGAAAGAGGGAAAGATATGCATTGATATGAGCACGATCGACCCCTCCGTTTCGGTTGAGATTGCCGACAAGGTCAAAGCGAAAGGCGCAAGGTTTGCTGACGCTCCCGTTGTCAAATCAAAGCCTGCCGCTATAGCGGGAACGCTCGGAATTCTCGTCGGCTGCGACGAAGATCTGTTCCCTGTTATCGAGCCTATATTAAAATATATGGGCGCGAAGGTCATCCGAATGGGCGGCAACGGCAAGGGCCTCGTCATGAAGATCTGTCACAATACGCTTGTCGGCCAGATCCAGAACGGTGTCAACGAAACTATGAACTTAGCCGTGAAAATGGGCATTGATATCGACGGTTACACCGAAGCGATAGCGGCCGGCGGCGGTCAGTGCTTCTATCTTGACGGTCAGCATGAAAACCTGAAAAATGAAAACTGGGCGACCGCGTTTTCGTTCGAAAATATGTATAAAGACATATGCATTTGCGAAAGACTCAGCCGCGAGGTCGGATACCCCATGCCCGGAATGGAAAATGTCAAAGCGGTCTATGACAAAGGCATGGAAAACGGCATAGGCAAGGAGGACTTCAGAGCAAGCTACAAAGTTGTCAGGGGGGACTACGATGCTTGAACACTTAAATAAGGTCAACAATGTGAAAATTTATGCGGTGACGGATGATGTTTTTTTGCCGTACGGGCGAGTGATATCTGACTTCGACTTTTCGCCGCTTATCGAAATCTCTGAGAACAAGACGGCTATCCCCGTGAAAGGGAACTTTTATGCGCCGTCGTTCATCGACTTCGAAAAAGAACCTTGCTTCAAGGAGATACGAAACACATTTTACGGCGGAATGCCCATACAGATAGGCTACTGCAACGGCAAGAACACGACCTACAATGGCTTCGAATATCATAAAGGCTCAGAAATAAATATTGCGGTAACGGACTTTATGCTTGTTTTGGGCCATGTCTGGCAGATTAAAGATAACTGCTTCACTGTCGGTGACGAAAGAGTGTTCTTCGTGCCTAAGGGAACAGCGATAGAGATGTATCAGACAACGCTTCATCTCTCGCCGTGCAGAACAAGCAACGCAGGATACAGAGATATAGTTATCCTGCCTAGAGGAACAAACACTCCGCTTGAAAGCAGGATGGAAAACCCGACAGGGGAGAACAGACTGCTTCTGATGAAGAACAAGTGGGTGATAAGCCACCCCGACAGAGAACCGCTCATAAAACAGGGCGCATTCCCGGGACTTATCGGAGAAAACAAGGAGCTGAAATACTGATGGATAACGACATAATATACTTACCGATAGGCGTTCCGACATTTCATCTTGAAAGCGCGCAGAAAGAGTTTGAAAAATCGGCCGCCCTTCTGAAAAGTATAGACGAAAATATAAAAGTTCCCGACGAGATGCTGCTCACGGTCGATAAACTCAACTCGTTTGTCGCTGATAAGCGCCCCGTACTTATTATCGTTCAGAACGTCACGTTCGCTAACGGCGAATATATCGCCGAGGTTCTTCGCCGTTTTGACTGTCATATCCTGCTTTGGACTTTGCGAGAGCCGGTTATCGACGGCGGCAGGCTCAGACTGAACTCTCTCACAGGCGCGTTTTCGGCGGCGAATATGCTTAAAAGCTTTTCGAGACCGTTCACATATGTTCTCGGCTCGCCCGACGAAGACAGCGTCAAGAGCAAAATCGTTTCAACGGTGAAAGCGGCGAAGGTCAGACAGAAACTTAAAAACCTCAACCTGCTTCAGGTCGGACATACACCGTCGGGCTTCGGCTTCGGCAGGGCGCTCGACAGCGAGGTCATGACCGTTTTCGGTTCAAAACTTATCTCGATCGAAGCGAGAGAACTGATAGAAAAAGCGAAAACGTTCACCGATACAAAGGTCGCGCCATATGTCGAAAGGGCGAACGGCATGATTACCTGCCTCGATAAAATTCCCGAAAACAACGTTTTGGATTTCGCGAGACTTTTCAAAGCGTACGACGAATATGTGAAAGATAACAAAATCGGTGCGCTTTCAAGCCGCTGCTGGCCCGATTTTTTCACTTCGTTCGGAACTCCTGTCTGCGCCGTTCTGTCTATTCTCAACGACCTCGGCGTTGCGGCGGCGTGCGAAGCCGATACATACGGCGCGCTGTCGATGTTCGCGGCTATGAAGTTTACGGATAAATCCGTTTTCTTCGGCGATCCCGTGTCGCTTGACGAAAGCGAAAACACGCTCACATTCTGGCATTGCGGCATGGCGCCGTGCTCGCTCGCGAGAGAGGACACAGGCGCGGCGGCAGGCGTGCACTGTAACAGAAAGATAGGCCCGACCCTCGACTTCGGCTGCAAAGCCTACGACAAAGTCACCGTCATGCGCATAGGCAAAACGGCTTCGGGCGAATTCCGCGTCTTCACGGCGAGCGGAAAAGCTCTCGACAAACCCAAACAGTTCAACGGAACGAGTATAGTCGTCGAACTTGACTCGAACGCGAGACATACGGTCGAAAGAGCCGTCAACGAGGGCTGGGAGCCGCATTTTGTCGTCGCGATGGGCAACATAAAGGAAGAAATCAAGATCTTAGCCGACATGCTCGGCATTACGGCGGAGGACTTCGAT
>USMJ01000179.1 GCA_900555805.1 uncultured Oscillospiraceae bacterium
ATTCGCTGAAATACAAAAAGCCCGACAAGGAATTTGTCAACATATCGGTATTCGCTAAAATTAACTCGGATAATATGTTCGAGCTGATATTCTCGGATGACGGAATAGGAATCCGCCCCGACGAAAAAGAAAAAATATTCGACCGCTTCTACCGCAGTGACGAAGCGAGGAGCAACGTACGAAACGGAAGCGGAATCGGACTGACGCTCGTTAAACAGATCGTTATTCGCCACAACGGAAAAATTTCAGCTATCGGCGACACGGGCAAGGGTCTGACGATAGTTTTACAACTGCCTATAACTGCTATAAAGGAGATTGACTGACATGGAAAAGCGCATACTCATCATCGAAGACGACGAATACATAGCCGACCTTGAAAGGGACTATCTTGAGATAAACGGCTATAAGGCGACCGTTGTGAACGACGGTCAGACGGGACTTGAAACAGCCCTGAACGACGAATTTTCGCTGATAATACTCGACCTGATGCTGCCGATGCTCGACGGCTTTGAGGTTTGTCGCCAGATAAGGGAAAAGAAAGATATTCCCATTATAATGGTGACGGCGAAGAAAGAAGAAATCGACAAGGTCAAGGGCTTCGGCTTAGGGATAGACGACTATATTGTCAAGCCGTTCAACCCGTCCGAGCTTGTCGCGAGAGTCAACGCCCATATTGCCAGGTACAAGCGACTGACCGAAAAGGCGGCCGTCACGCCTGAAGACACACTTTCCATCGGCGATCTCACTATTGACAAGATTGCCAGACGCGTCTTTGTCGGCGGCAGCGAAGTCACATTCACCCACAAGGAATTCGATCTGCTCGTGTTCCTCGCGACGCATCCGAATATCGTTTTCAGCAAGGACGCGCTCTTTGACAGAATCTGGGGTCTTGACGCCATCGGCGAGACTTCGACCGTAACGGTTCACATCAACCGTATCAGGGAAAAGATCGAGGACGATTCATCAAATCCGAAATATATAGAAACGGTCTGGGGCGTCGGATATAGGTTCAGGGTTATGTGAGAGTTCACACGCCGTCGAATGTTGCCATGCGGCAATTCAAACGTTAATAAAGCACACATTAGGGGTACCTTAAAATCGGTATCCCTTTTATAGAATTAAACGGGAGTGAGAAACATGAGTATGAAGGAAAAAATGCACAGGGGCGAGCTTTATCTCCCCGATGACGAAGAAATCGTAGCCGAGCAGCGCAAGTGTCTCGAGAAGCTCTATGACTTCAACATGACGCGCCCGAACGAGCTCGAAAAGCGCGAAAAGCTCTTGAAAGATATGCTCGCGGAGGTCGGCGAAAACTGTTATATCGAGCCGCCGTTTCACGCAAACTTCGGCGGAAAACACGTTCATTTCGGCAACAACGTCTACGCGAATTTCAACTTCACCTGCGTTGACGACACGGATATTTTCGTCGGCGATTGCACCATGTTCGGCCCGAATGTGACCGTCGCGACGGCGGGTCACCCGATCCTCCCCGAGATCAGAGCCAAGGCGTACCAATTCAACATTCCCGTCCGCATCGGAAGAAACTGCTGGCTCGGCGCCGGTGTTGTGGTACTCCCGGGTGTGACGATAGGTGACA
This sequence comes from uncultured Oscillospiraceae bacterium, assembly GCA_900555805.1. Classification (GTDB taxonomy): domain Bacteria; phylum Bacillota; class Clostridia; order Oscillospirales; family Acutalibacteraceae; genus UBA6857. The sequence goes on from USMJ01000179.1 coordinate 1,598, forward strand.
ATTCCGTCATAGGCGCCGGGAGCGTTGTCACCAAAGACGTACCGCCGAATGTTATCGCCGTCGGAAATCCTTGCAGAGTTTTGAAAGAGATCGGCGAGCATGACCGCGAGTTTTATTTCAAAGACAGAAAAGTTCCGCTCGAAATCTTATAATTTCGCCTCCCCTCTCACTCATCGTTATATAGTTGACAAAAATATTAAAGTTTGTTAAAATATTCTTCACAGATTGGGGAGTTAAAATATGAGTGAAATTATTGAAGCCGGAACCGCTTTGGGAAAAGCTCAAAAACGAATATTCAGAGCATTTCTCGAACTTTCGTGAGTTAAAAGTATAGACAAAATAACGGTGTCCGAACTTTGTGAAAGAGCGGATGTGAACCGCTCGACATTTTACAGAAACTATTATGATATATACGATCTTCAAAGCAAGATGCAGGATTACAGTATAGGACATCACTACAGCGAATGGAAAGTTGAAAAGGCTGCTACCTGCACCGCAACAGGTCTTGAGGCAAGATACTGCGAATGTGGCGACAGACAGACAAGAGTAATCGCTAAGGTTGATCATACTCCCGTCGCTGTTCCCGGTTACGGCGCGACCTGCACGGAAAACGGACTTACTGACGGCGTTGTCTGTTCCGAGTGCGGAACGGTTATAACCGCTCAGGAGACTATACCTGCAACGGGTCATGTTGACGCCGACGGCGACAATGCATGTGATGTTTGGGGCGCAACGATTAAGAAGCCCGGTTTCTTAGATAAGCTCAAAGCGTTCTTCCGGAAGATCATCAACTGGTTCAAGAATCTTTTTAAGAGATAATCATCATTCTTTGCATATCATAATTGTAAGAGGTTCGCACGAAAGTGCGAACCTCTTGCCTTGCGTTGATTTTTTAATCGTTATACGGTGTGTTTTGTATGCCCTTTAGCTGCAATCTCATTACCTTTTTATCGAGGCAGCGCCTGAAAAAGCGTCTGAATAATTTATTACTGCCGAATATCTTTACAATTTTCGGACTGACAGCATAATAGAATTTTATAAACGTTCTTCCGAACAATGAAGCAGATAAAACGCTGTCTCTGTAGCGTCTCAAAGTCCGGACCTCGGGGCAGTCATATGAGCCGTAAACACAGGTAGCTATGTAGCACCCACCCTTTTTCTTCGAAGTTGGTTTCGGCATTTGTTCTGATTGCACCTCTGTTGATTTCTCAGTCGGCTTCTGTTCCGTTTTTGCGGAATCGAAGCGGTGAACTCTCTCGACAGGCAGACTCGCTATGGTCTCGGCGACTTTCTTTGCGATATACTCCCGGTTTACGCCGTAGGATGTCCAAAGCTTTATGAGGGGAATCCCGGCTTCTTCACAAATCTTCCCTACCCTATCGTCGCGCTCTCTGCGCTCGGCTATCAGATGAGTTTGGTCATTGATTTCAACAACAAATATAGGTTTGTATTCGGAATCGGTGGCAAGAAAATCGACATTCCTGAACAATTCATTATGATAACGAGAGCCGTCGGTTTTATTGATAAATGATGCAAGATTTGCCTGTGGAAAGATGCTGTAACCCTCGGGCATAGCTGACCTTAGAGCGGCAAAAAAGTCCTGTTCCGACTTACTGATAAACTGCGGCTTTGGGTCATATAGAAATTTTTTACCGTCATTCGCTTGCTTTTCCGGACACGGCGCATTTATGTAGTGCCAACTTCCGCATTTCTCACACTTAATTATTTTGCCGTTCTCTTTTTTTATATTGCAGGCACGGCAAAGAGGATATTTTCCGCTCTCAGCTCCGCATACTTTACACTTCATATTTGCACATCTCCTTATCTTGTGATATAGCAATTATAACATATTTTCGCTTAATTGCAATATGTGAAGTGATATTTCGGCAAATATTTTGTAATGTAAAATCCCACTGAAAAATGTTTTCAGTGGGATAGTTTATGTATTGAAATTGATTTGTTCGTGTGATAAGTGATATCGGATTTCGTCCAATGCTTATGATGTCTAAGGTCAGATAAATGCTGTGACCCGTATAATGAAATATCGCTGCGCGATACGAAATAATTTACTTCGTAAATTATGAAATTTTCTGCTTTGCAGAAAGTGAAATAGAATTCGCCGCAAGGCGAATTCTATTGAAAAAGCACTTGCGAATGCAAGTGCTTTTTCTGGCAGGGATGGCAGGATTCGAACCTACGCATGCAACAGTCAAAGTGTTGTGTCTTACC
>USMJ01000180.1 GCA_900555805.1 uncultured Oscillospiraceae bacterium
CGAGACTTGTCACGCCGTTGCCGATTATTATTTTTGTCAAACCCGTACAATCAGAAAACGCGGAACAGTTAATAAGTGTTACACTGTCGGGAATCTTTATGTCGGTTAAACCGGTACACCCAGAGAAAGCCTCGCGTCCTATATATGTTACACTTTCAGGGATAACTATGCTTTTTAAACTCGTGTTGTACTCAAACGCAAAGTCGTCGATCCTTGTTACGCTATTGGGTATATTATAGTTGTCTTCTGCTTTTTTTGCAGGATATTTAATCAATGTTGTTTTGTCTTTGTTAAACAATATACCGTTCAAACTTGAATAAAAATGATTGTCTTCACTGACGCTCATAGATCTTAAGGCATCGCACGCAACAAATGCATAGCTGTCGATAGATATTACGGTAGCCGGAATAACAACTTCTGCTAAATTGGTATTATAACCGAACGCAAATGTACCGATACTTGTAACGCCGTCTTTAACAATGACCTTTTTAATTGACTTGGCATTGTCATACCACGGAGAATCACCGACATCTTCCCAATCATACATCAGTCCCTCTCCGCTGATCGTAAGCGTTCCCTCGCTGTCGAGCGTCCATGTGAGATTTTTGCCGCAATTACCGCTGTTGACGATATCAGCCGCAAACACATTCATAGCAGGGGATACGCTGAGAATCATCATCGCCGCAAGAAACACAGATAAAAGTTTTTTCGCTTGATTTTTCACCATCATCAATCCTTTCATATTTATATATATCAACCGCAATGCGGATAATTCCGTTTTTTATCGGCCATAACTCCGAAATAAAACTTTAAATTATTGTAGCACCTAAAATGTAGAATGTCAATCATAATTTTAGGCTTTATGTTCACTGTAAATGATGAATTACAGTCTCTATAATTTCATTGAGGTGTTACAATATGAACATGAAACAAAAAGATAAATACCTGATGCTCGGGCTTAATATCGCCTATTATCGCAAGCTTAACGGCTTCACGCAGGAAAAGCTCGCCGAAGCTCTCAACCTCGACAGAACAACTATCAGCAAAATCGAACTTGCCACCTGCGGCGTATCTTTGGACGTCATTTTTGATATTTGCGACCTATTCTCTATATCCCCTGCCAAACTTTTCGACTTCCGCGACTGACGAAAGTCACCTTCGACCGCTCGCTTTCCTTACGCACCCCCCTCCCCCGTACCGCAAAAAAGCCCATCGGGATCACCCGACAGGCTTTTGGTTTGTTCTTATTTTAATTCTTATTTCTATCGTTTTCAGTTCAGATAACTCTGACCCTGATAACGCAGCCGAGGTCCTCGACCTGTTTTGAGAAGTCGCTGTCGCAGTCGAACACGGTGTAGGTGTAGTCGCCTCTTGTAACGCTCGTGCAGTCCTTGCCGCAAAGCTCCTTGATTTTGCCGGCTATCTCGCCGCAGTTGCGGTGGATCACGCAGTGGCGGAATTCGCACTGCTTGTCGCCGAGCATGATGTTCGGCATGTTGACCGAATTCTTGATCGAGCCGGTCTCCATGTAGAGCTTGATCTGCTCCGCCGCCATGACGGCGCAGTTGTCTTCGGATTCGGGGGTCGATGCGCCGAGATGCGGAAGCGCGGTCACGCCCGGAACGCCTATGACGGCGTCGGACGGGAAGTCGGTCACATAGGCGGCGACCTTTCCGCTTTCGAGGGCGGCGAGAAGTCCGCCATCGTCGACAAGTCCGCCTCTGGCGAAGTTCAAAATTCGAACAGCGTCTTTCATCTTCGCGATGCTGTCGGCGTTGATCATCTTCGCCGTGCTTTCAAGCAGCGGCAGGTGGAGCGTGAGATAGTCCGCCTTGGCGTAGACCTCGTCGAGGCTGTCCGTGAAGACGATCTCGTCGGGTGTTCCGTCGGGCTTTCTTATATCGTACGCGATGACATTCATGCCTAAGGCGAGCGCACTCTTCGCGACTTTCATTCCGATCGCGCCGAGACCTATAACGCCGAGGGTCTTGCCCAAAATTTCGGGGCCTGCGAATTGGCTCTTGCCTTTTTCGACGAGCTTTCCGACATTTTCGCCCTCGCCCTTTAAGGTCTTGCACCAGTCATATGCCGCCGCGACCTTTCTCGAAGCAAGGAAAAGCGAAGCTATGACAAGCTCCTTGACAGCGTTTGCGTTCGCCCCGGGAGTGTTGAAAACGACGATGCCCTTTTCGCTGCATCTGTCGAGCGGAATATTGTTTACGCCTGCGCCGGCTCTCGCAACGGCTACGGTGTTGTCCGCAAATTCCGTCTCATGCATAGATGCCGAGCGTACCATAACGGCGTCGGGGGCGTCGAATTCGCCGCAGGTGTAGTTGTCGCCGAACACGTCAAGTCCGACCTTGGCTATTTTATTTAAAGTGAGAATTTTATACATAAGCGTCTCCCTTATGAATTTTCTTTTTCGAAGTTCTTCATGAACTCAACGAGCTTCTCAACGCCCTCGATCGGCATTGCGTTATAGATCGACGCTCTCATGCCGCCGACTATTCTGTGGCCCTTGAGGTTGATGAAGCCCGCTTCGTCGGCTTCCTTTATGAACTTGGCGTCAAGCTCCTTGTCGCCCGTGACGAACGGAACGTTCATAAGAGAACGGTCTTCGGGTACAACAGTTCCGTGGAACATCTTGCTTGAGTCGAGATAGTCATAGAGGATCTTAGCCTTGGCTTCGTTTCTCTCTTTCATAGCTTCAAGTCCGCCGAGCTTCTTTATCCACTCAAGAACGAGCTTGCATATATAGATGATATAGCAGGGCGGTGTGTTATACATAGAGCCGTTGTCGGCGTGTATCTTCCAGTTAAGCATTGTCGGAGTGATATCGCGGGCATGACCGAGCATATCCTCACGGACGATAGCTATAACAAGGCCTGCGGGAGCGACATTCTTCTGAGCGCCGCCGTAGACAACAGCAAACTTAGAGATATCGAGCGGTTCGGAGAAGAAGCAGCTTGAAACGTCGGCTATAAGCGGAATATCGCCCGTGTCGGGGATATAGTTGGCCTTTGTTCCGAAGATTGTGTTGTTCATGCAATAGTAGACATAATCCGCGTCGGGTCTGATGTCTTCTCTCTTGATCTTCGGGAAGTATGAATAGTTCTTGTCAACGGAGTTTGCGATAACTCTTGCGTCGCCGTATTTGCAGGCTTCCTCATAGGCTTTCTTGCCCCACTGACCCGAAACGATATAGTCCGCCTTGCCCGAGCCGTTCATGAAGTTGAGCGGAATAGCGGCGAACTGGGTCGAAGCGCCGCCGTGCAGGAAGAGAACCTTATAGTTGTCGGGGACGTTATAAAGCTCTCTGACAAGCGCCTCTGCGCCGTCGATGATCGTCTGATATATCTTTGATCTGTGCGACATTTCCATAACGGACTGACCCGAGCCCTTGTAGTCGAGCATCTCTGCTGCGGCTAAATTAAGAACCGATTCGGGCAGCATTGACGGTCCTGCCGAAAAATTATAAACTCTTGACATAATGTTTCCTCCATAAAATTGATGTTTTGAATAACGAGAGCCGAACAAAAAGCATAGGATGAATTTCGGCTCACCTCATTTTGTATTGTATAACATATCGGAAAAAATTGCAAGCATGAACGGAGAGTTATAACAAAAATTAAAAACATATCCATAATGCGAAATTAACATATATGTCGTACGCCCGGGTCTTGTCCGAAGCCGCCCCAAGCGACGGACGGCGGGTCAGAGTTTAGGGGCGCATTCGGTAACTGTCCGTAATCAAAACCACCGGTTCAACCGGTGGTTTGCTCTGCCCCTTCAAGGGGCAATTA
>USMJ01000181.1 GCA_900555805.1 uncultured Oscillospiraceae bacterium
AGAAACGCCGTCACTCACTATTTTGTTGAAGAACGCTATAACGGCTTCACTCATTTGAGAGTGAGACTCGAAACAGGCAGAACGCATCAGATCAGAGTCCATATGGCATATATAGGCCACCCTGTCGCAGGAGACCCTGTGTACGGTCCTAAAAATATCATCACAAAGCTGAACGGTCAGTGTCTTCACGCAGGCTTAATCGGATTTATCCATCCGAGAAGCGGCGAATATATGGAGATCAGAAGCGAACTGCCCGAATATTTTACTGATTTCACAAAGACTTTGAAAAAGGATTGATATGGAAAAAGATCTTTCGAATTGGTTGGTGGTGTCCGATATCGACGGCACTCTGAACAACAAATTCAGATTCATGCCGAAAGCGAATTATGACGCTATCGACAGATTTATAAATAAGCTCAGCGGCAATTTTACGCTTGCCTCGGGCAGAGGAATAGAATCCATGCGACCGCATTTTGAAAAGCTCCCAAAGGGCAAAAAGGCCCCGGCAGTTATCATAAACGGCGCGGGAATATATGACTATGAAAAAGAAAAGCTGTTATTTTTCAACCCCGTGGACGAGCAGGGCAGAGAAGTCGCTCGGTGCGTACTTGAAAAATTTCCGTCATGTGAAGTTCAGATTATCAATGTGGATCACATTTACACTGTGAATCCGAAAATAATCGCTCCGCTGATGAGAAGCAGCGATCCCTTGAAAAACACCGACTGCAGAAGCATAGAAGATGTCCCGTTCGGCGAATGGGGGAAGGTCATTTTTATGGCTTTGCCGAAGATGATGAAAGATATCATCGTCTATATAGGCTCGCTCGAAACCGACCGCTTAAGCTTCATGCCGTCGTCGGTGATATCCTACGAAATGCTCGGCGAGAACACGAACAAGGGAACCGCCGTGCTGAAAGTGGCGCAGATGCTCGGTATAGATAAATCCCACACCGCGGCTATCGGCGACTACTTTAACGATTACGAAATGCTCAGATCCGTCGGCTTACCGGCTTGCTGCGGTCAGGCGCCCGAAGGCTTGAAAAAGATAGCCGAATTTCAGGCGTGTCACTGCAACAAAGGCGCAGTCGCCGATCTGTTAAGGCATATAGAAAGTTTGGAAAACAATCAAATATGACAGGAGGAAGCATTCGATGGATGCAAACAGAAAAAAAGAACTCAAAATCCTTGCTTGCAAGGTACGAATGGGTGCCGTTGAGGGCGTCTATAACGCCAAAAGCGGTCATCCGGGCGGTTCGCTCTCGATAGCGGACATAATGACCTATCTCTATTTTGAAGAGATGAGAGTCGATCCGAAAAACCCCAAGTGGGAAGACAGAGACAGAATCGTCCTTTCAAAGGGCCACACCGCGCCCGCTTTATACGCCGCTATGGCATATAAAGGCTATTTCCCGGTCGAAGAGTTAAAGACTCTCAGAAAGAGCGACTCAAGACTTCAGGGACATCCCAGCATGAAGTATCTCGACGGCGTTGATATGAGCACAGGCTCACTCGGTCAGGGCATTTCAGCCGCTGTCGGCATGGCTCTTGGTGCAAAGCTTTCAGGCAAAGACTTCAGAGTTTACGCTCCTTTGGGAGACGGCGAAATTCAGGAAGGTCAGGTCTGGGAAGCCGCTATGTTCGCAGGCAACAAGAAGCTTGACAACCTCGTCGCTATAGTCGACAATAACAATCTTCAGATTGACGGAACGGTTGAAGAAGTCAACTCGCCCTATCCGATCAAGGAGAAATTCGAAGCGTTCGGCTGGAACGTTATCGAGATCTGCGGCCACTGCTTCGATCAGATCAACGCCGCTTTCACTCTCGCCAAGACGACAAAAGGCAAGCCCACCGCTATAATCGCAAAGACCGTCAAGGGCAAGGGCGTATCATATATGGAAAATCAGTGCTCATGGCACGGCAGCGCGCCGAATGCAGAGCAGTATGAACAGGCGATGACAGAGCTCAAAGCGGCTCTCGCAGAATTGGAGGCGTAAAGAATGGCAGATGTAATTAAATGCGCAACAAGAGACGCTTACGGCAAAGCTCTTGTTGAACTCGGAAACACCAACGATAAAGTTATCGTCATGGACGCAGACCTTGCGGCCGCAACAAAGACGGGCATGTTCAAGAAAGCTCATCCCGATAAGTTTATTGACTGCGGTATCGCCGAAGCCAACATGATGGGCGTCGCTGCCGGTCTTTCTACAACAGGCTACACTGTTTTCGCAAGCTCATTTGCTATGTTCGCGGCAGGCAGAGCTTTCGAGCAGGTCAGAAACACAATAGGCTATCCTCATCTCAATGTTAAGATCGGCGCAACTCACGCAGGTATCTCCGTCGGTGAAGACGGCGCAAGCCACCAGTGCTGCGAAGATATAGCTCTTATGAGAACTATTCCCGGTATGGTTATCGTTAATCCTGCCGACGACGTCGAGGCTTATAACGCGGTTCTCGCCGCGGCTGAATATGTCGGACCGATGTATATGCGTTTCGGCAGACTCGCAGTGCCGAGAATCAACGACGAAAAGACCTACAAGTTCGAACTCGGTAAGGGCGTACTTTTAAGAGATGGTAAGGATGTCACAATCGTCGCTACCGGTCTTATGGTCAATGAGGCCCTTATCGCCGCTAATGAGCTTGCGAAAGACGGCATTGAGGCGAGAGTTATCAACATCCACACGATCAAGCCGATCGACAAGGATATTCTCGTTAAAGCCGCCAAGGAAACAGGCGCGATCGTCACCGCCGAAGAGCATAACATTATCGGCGGTCTCGGCGGAGCTGTCTGTGAAGTTCTCAGCGAAAAGGCTCCCGTACCTGTTCTGAGAGTCGGTGTCGAGGACACCTTCGGAAGATCGGGCCCGGCTGTCGAGCTGCTTCACCTCTACGGTCTTGACGCCGCTCACATTGCCGAAAAGGCAAAGAAAGCCGTCACCCTCAAATAACAAATCCACAGCCCGCCGGATAAATTTCGGTGGGCTGAAATTTGAATTGTAGCATAGAACGTTTAAAATAAAGGACGTTTAATTTCTATGAAGAGAACATTTGCCGTTATCGGCTTTTCGTTTATGCTCGGGCTGATAATATGTAATTTCCTGCTTGACGGAAAAAGCGTTTATCTCGCGCTGATATCTTTTGTGTTGTCGGCTGTGTTCATGTCCGTCGGGAAGCTTCGCAAAAATAAAGAGATCTGCTGTCTTTTCATCTGTCTTTTTCTTTCGTCGTCGCTGTTTTCCGCTGTCAGACACTATATTTATAATCCCTCTTTGGGGTACGCCGACACAAAGTGCGAAATCGAAGCCACGGTGCTCGACACTCCGAGTATCAGCAGCGGCGGAAATTACAGTTATCTTATCAGAACAAAGAGCATAAACGGCGAGAAAAAGTCTGTTAAGATGAGACTTTATGTACCGTATGATATTTCGTCGGAACCGTATGACGAGATCACTTTTTCGGCGTATCCGTTTATTATCGGTTCAAACGACAGGGGAACATATCTTCATTTTCGTTCAAGAGGAACTTATCTCGGAGCGTATACAAAATACGATGTCAGACTACACACGCCCGAGAAAAAACCGTTTATGAGTGTGTTCCCGACAATCAAACTTCAATCTATGAAAATTCTCGGCAGGCTTCTCGGCGAAAAATATGCCGCGTTTTCAATAAGCCTGCTGTTCGGAGATAAAATATATATCGACCCGCAGGTCAAACAGGATTTTCAGACGGTCGGTCTGACGCATATAATGGCTGTTTCGGGGCTTCATATG
>USMJ01000182.1 GCA_900555805.1 uncultured Oscillospiraceae bacterium
GTTCGATCCCGCTTATCTCCACCATGAACACGACCCGTAAACTTGTTGGTTTACGGGTCGTGTGTTATATTGTGACAGGTCAATAATCGCAGAAAGTGTTAGAAGTTGTAACAGCAAACGTACAAAGTCGTAAGCAATTTTCGCTAATTTCATTATAGTTGTCAACAAGAATCGTTTATCGCAGAGCATCCAAAAGTTGATATTTTCTCAAGCAATTTCACTGTTTAGAGTTCACTTCAATTTTGGGGTGCTTTTTTAATCACATTTTCAGGACATGATCTACAAAATTCTGATTTAATTTCAGATTATACTTTTCATAATAATAGATCATATCGGAACGCCAAGAATATACACCGTCGCTTAGCATAGATAGCGGAATTCTTATCGGTTCACCTGTTATTATATCGACAACTCTTCCCGGACTTTCCGCGATATGCGTTCCGCTTTTAAGATGATCGACTATTATCTTCTTGTTGCTGTCCTCATGCGAAGAAATCAAAGACATGAGCGGCGGATATTCGTCACCGAAAAACTCTTTGAATCTTACGATGTCTTTTGTCATAATTTCTACTCTTTTTCGGATTTTGTATAACGATTACATTTGTGAACTTTAACTGATATTAAAGACAATTACCATCCCCAACGCTGTCTGCGAAGTCTGCGATTTATTTGATCTTCCTCAATTTGTTTACGCAATCTGTCTCCGGGAAAATCAATAATCTTTTCGCAATGCTCACAACGAATTGCTTTAACAAATGTTTTTCTTTCGTTCCCATATATTAGGGACTCTTCAGTTAATTTCCTTTGACAATACGGACAATGAGCCATTCCGTGCTTAATCATATCAACAAACAGTGTTGCGCTCATATTTTCATCTTCAATCATGAATTGTTCAAAGTTCTTTTCCTTTTTATTTTTTGCGCGTCGAAAACTTGAGCGAACAGAAAGAGCTGTTATACTTGCGCCGATAAGCAACGGAATAATACATAAACTTAGAATTTCAGAAAGCGTTCTGCGATTATTCGCTTCGGCGGCAAAGGAAAGTACAAAATACGCAATTATAATAAAAACAAAAAAGCCAACTATTATAGGAACGAACCATCTATCATATAAACTTTCCTTGCTTTCTTTAATTTTCTTCCACGCTTTCATTCTCTCCCGCTCGCCCTTATCGTTCAACGGAAAACCGCACTTAGGACAATTCTCATCTTCAAGCGTAACTTTTGTTCCGCAATCGGGACAGATAAGTCTGTCGGCGAGTTCTTCTGCTTTTTTCCGCTCCTCGGCTGCGCGTCTTGCGTTCTCAGCTTTTTCGGCGGCGATTCTCTCTTTCTCACGCTTTATATCATCATAGTATTTGTTGATATCACATTTACAGTGAGGACATATATTTGCCGCTTCGCTGATATCCTTTTTGCACATAGGACACTTTGCCATTTGTTATCCCCCGTTTTTTTGATAGTTTTCTATTTTAATTTTATGCTATTTTTTCTGTTTTGTCAACTGCTTGTTTTCTCGTAGAAAACTGTCATTAAGCTAAGTCTTACTATCGCGCACAGACAAAAACCTCGCACGGACTCACCCGTACGAGGTCTTATTATTTCTTGACTTTTTCTTTTTTATCCTTATGTATGTCGTCTTCGATATGAACCTTTGGCAGGCTCCATTTGAAAAATGTAGCTAACATTCTCAGGATAAACGTAACCAGCATCGCCGCGACGATCGAATAGGCGTTCTTTATGTTATAAATCGTCATGTAATAGTATGTGCATGAGCCTAAGATCGACGCGATCGCATAGATATGCTTCCTGAAAATTAGCGGCGTGCTCATACTCATAACATCTCGGAGCATTCCGCCGCCGACGCCGGTCATTGTACCTAAAAAGACGCAAAGGAACGCGTTCTCTCTGTGTCCGGCGCTCATGGCTATACTCACGCCGAGGACGGAAAACACGCCGAGACCGATAGCGTCGAATATGTTGTTGATGAAGTTTATCAGCTCAAGATTCAGGCTGAATTTCTCCTTGGCGACATAGGCGACAGTGAAAATTCCGACAGACGTCAGCGCCGCAAGAAGCACATATTCGTAGCTGTAGAACATACTCGGCGGAAGCTCGCCTATGAGTATATCCCTGATAACTCCGCCGCCCATCGCGGTCGTTATGCCCATGACCGTGACGCCGAAAACGTCAAGGTCGCGTTTGATCGCCGTTATTGCGCCGGAAATTGCAAACGCAAATACACCGATAAGCTCGAGTACATAAAAAATCGTCTGACCGACATCCATTAGCTACACTCCGTTTAGTTTTATTCTTCTTCCTTTTTGATCTTGAATATCATTCTTAAAACGCCCTTGAGCATTTTCGGACTTTTAACCACTACAACCTTCATAAACTTACCTCCGCAACTCTCTTTCGTTTCGCTTGCGTTCGGCCGCTCATCTTGTCACGGTGATGCCAAGAGCTATCAGTGCGACCGCCAAAACGAATATTAGAAATTTTGTAGGAAAGCACAGCCCGAGCAGCAAACCGACTCCGAAAGCCGCAAACGCAATTCCGGCGCATTTACCCTTTGAGCACACCCGTAACACCTCTTTTCTGCACTTTCTGTTACATTATATGCATAGCGCCGAAAGTGTGATAAAAAGCGTGTGACGGTGAAATTCAGCGGTTTATTTTTGATTTATCTGCCAGTGCCTGATATCTTTTATTTCGTTATATATCGCCTTGTAGCTTGCGTGTCTCGAAGCGGATATTTCTCCGTTTTTGACCTTTTCAAGCACGGCGCATCCCTTTTCGCTGACATGGGAACAGTCAACGAACATGCATTTTCCGATACAGTCGTCGAACTCTCTGAAATAATACTGAAGCTCGTCTTTCATGATGACTTCATTGCTGAGAAAATCGAGGGACGAGAAGCCCGGGGTGTCTATGACATAGCCGCCGAAAAGCGGAAACAGTTCAGCCTGCCTTGTCGTATGTCGGCCCCTGCCTAACTTGTCGCTTATCTCTCCCGTGGCAAGTTCAAGGTGAGGGGCGAGCCTGTTTATGAGCGTCGATTTTCCGACGCCTGTGTTGCCCGTCAGAACAGTGACTTTGCCGTTTAGCAGCGACTTGATCTTATCGAGATCACCGCTGTCCTTTCCGACAGGAAACGCATTGAACCCGGCTTTTCGGTATATTTCGACAAGCTCACCGCTGTCTGAAAGATCCGATTTTGAGAAAACGAGCATCGGCTCGATCCGCTTCTTTTCGGCTATAGCTATGAGCTTATCCAAAACGAGCGTGTTCACCGTCGGCTCGACGACCGAAGAGACGAGAAGCATATTATCAACGTTCGCGACCTGCGGTCTGACGAGCGAGTTCTTTCTTTCTTTAATGAGGTCGATCGTGTTTTCGCCGTTCTCTCTGACGGTGATTTCGACATGATCGCCTGCGAGCGGCGTTATTCTGTTCTTTCTGAAAACGCCCTTTGCCTTACATTCATAAACGACACCGGCGGCTTCCACATAGTAGAAGCCTCCGATACCTTTAATAATTATTCCGTTTAACTGCATACAAACTTACGGTGCTACCGGCGTGGCTGTTGTTCCGTGATCGACTGTGGGTCTGTCGGTCGTCGGCTTTGTTGTGTCGGAAACCGGCTGAGTCGGTGTGCTTGTCGTCGGATTTGTTGTCGCCGGCGGTGCACTTGTGGGAGCCGCGGTTGATTCCGTGGTTTTCTCCGTTGTTGTGTACGTGTAAGTTTTCACGTCGGACAGAATGT
>USMJ01000183.1 GCA_900555805.1 uncultured Oscillospiraceae bacterium
GAGCCACTCCGCTCCCCTTCTGCCCGTGGCGATAACGGTTCTCTTGGCTTCGACTGTGTGTTCGGTCTTGCCGTTATTTATGACAACACCCTCGCATACACCGTCTTTGAGTAAGACATTGGTGCATTCATATCCGAAGAGCATCTCAACGCCGTTATCGGCGAGATATCTTTCGATTCCGAGATAAATGTTCTGAGCCTTTTCCGTTCCCATATGGCGAATGGGACAGTCGACAAGTCTTAAACCTGCCTGAATGGCTCTCTTTCTTATGTCCTTGACTTCTTCATAGTCGCTGACGCCCTCGACGTGAGTGTCCGCGCCGAATTCAAGATATATTTTGTCGGCGTAGTCTATTGTCTCCTGGGCGAGATCGGCTCCGATAAGGGTAGGAAGATCGCCGCCGACTTCGTATGACAGCGAAAGCTTTCCGTCGGAGAAAGCCCCGGCTCCCGAGAAACCTGTCGTGATATGGCAATAAGGCTTGCACTTAACGCACTGCTTTGTCTTGGCTTTGGGGCAAAATCTCTTTTCGACGGGCTGACCTTTTTCGATAAGCAAAATTTTCTGCTTTGAGCCTTTTCTTATCATCTCAAGCGCCGTGAAAATTCCGGCAGGGCCTGCACCGATTATTACAACGTCTGTTTTCATTGCCGTATCCTCCATGTTGTGTATATTTTAACAAACCAATGTATTATATAGCATATCCGCCCGAAAAATCAATAAAATTTATATTAAAAATTTTCGGATTCTGTTTACACGACCGTTCTTAATAATATATAATATAATCAGCGAATTATAAGCTCCGCCGACTTGATTCCGATCGCTTTTCTTTCCGTACGCGCCGAATGCGTTCGTACCGAAAATAAGACAACAGCGTCAAGTCGGATGCAGGAGAAAATTTAATATGAAGGATTGATTTCAATGAGAGAACTGGTACTCACTTTAGGCGACAAATTCTGGAAGATATGTGAAAAAAGCGACAACAAGGTTCACGCTAAACAGACCGAACCCAAAGGCGTCAAGCAGATCTGCGACATCGCATACATAGACGACGGCGACCGCTATCACCTTTTGGACGTATATTATCCCGAACAGCACGACGGAAAACTCCCCGTAATAATCGACGTTCACGGCGGCGGCTGGATGTACGCCGAAAAGGAACTCAACAAGATGTATTGTCTCAATATAGCCAAAAGAGGCTTTGTTGTTTTCAGCATGAACTATCGCCTCGTTCCGAGAGTCACGGTCAACGAACAGCTTCAGGATGTCGCGACGGCGCTCAAATGGATAAATGAGCATATGAATGACTATCCCTGCGACGAAAAGTTCGTCATGCTCACGGGCGATTCGGCAGGCGGTCAGCTCGCTTCTTTCTCGGCGGTTCTCATGACCAATCCCGAGCTCAGACAGATATTCGGCGTCGATGACTGCGGACTTCATCTGACGGCTTTAACGCTCACCTCCCCTGTCGCCGACATGAATCCCGGCGGACTGACCGGCGTTTACACGACGGCTATGTGGGGCGATGACTATAAGCTGAAGCCGACCTATCCGTATATGAATTTCAGCGATATCATGAATATGGGCGTTCTTCCCCCGACTTGTCTTGTCACAAGCAGCGGCGACTTCCTCGCCATAAAGCAGACAAGGCACTTCGCAAGTCTCATGAAAGAAAAGAACATTCCCGTCAAGCTCGTTGACTTCGACAAGTTCGAGGGCAAGGATCTTCCCCACGTTTTCAGCGTACTTGAGCCCGAAAGCAAGGCCGGCAAGATAGCGATAGACACGGTTATCAGATTTTACAGAGACTGTATGGCCGCTAAAGAGACAGTCAAAAAATAAAGAAAAGAGGACACACTATGAAAAGCACTGTTTTAGTCGCCGGTGCGGGACACGGCGGAATTGTCGCCGCATACTATCTCGCTAAAGAGGGCTTTGATGTCACGATATACGAAAAGTGCGCCGAGGGCAAACTCGGTCACGAACAGTCGGACTTCATTCACCTTGACGGCTTTGAAAAATCAGGGATACCAATACCCGAAAAATATCTTCACACGAGAATTCCGATATCTTTCTGCCTTCCCGAAAGTGATGTTGAGCCTGTCAGTCAGACCGACGACGAAAATCTGAAAAATGTCTGCATAGACCGCAGAGCACTCTACGACTATCTTCTTTCGTTCGCTCTCGAAGCCGGCGCAAAGATCGTCTACAACTGCGAAATCAAGGCTCCGCTCAGACACGGCAGCAGAATTGTCGGTCTTGAAACATCTCTCGGCGAATTCTACGGCGATATGATAATCGACGCCTGCGGTGTTCGCTCGCCCGTCAGAAGCCAATTGCCCGAATTCATGCATATAGAGAGAGAACCCGGACGCTTCGACATACTCAGCGCGTACCGCGGAATATTCAAAAAGCTTGACGGTACACCCGACAGTGAGTACAGATACAGAGTTACGATGCTCCTTGATGATTTCAAGGGTATCTCATGGTTCATAAACGAGCCCGACTGCATAGACATACTCATAGGCTCGTTCAAGGGGCTTTCGCAGGAGGATGCTGAGCATTATCTTGAAATATACAGAAAAGACAACGCCAATCTTTCCGACGAGCTTATCGAGGGCGGCAAAATCACCGAGGTTTCGGCAAGGCAGCCTCTCGCCGTTCTTGTCGCGGACGGCTACGCCGCAGTCGGCGACAGCGCGTTTATGACAGTACCCGTAAAGGGTTCGGGTATCGGATATTCAATGAGGGCAGGCAGGATGTTAGCCGAATGTCTGATAGAAGACACGGACGGACTTTTCAACAGGGAAACTCTCTGGTCTTATCAAAAGGCGTATTTCAAAGAAATAGGTTTCGGCTCCTGCATACTTGCGGTACTTAAAAATAAATTCCCGACGCTTCACGAAAAAGATGTCAAATACGCTTTCACCGAGGGCGTAGTCTCGAGCGAAGACCTGACGCTTTTCGGAAGCGAAGCAAGCACGATAACCATGCTCCGTTCACTGAATCTGAGCAAGATAAACGACAAAACCAAAAAGGTTCTCGGAAATCCCGAATTCAGAAAGACGATAGCCCAGCTCGCGAAATGGATAGCCAAATATAAGGTCGTGGAGAACTACTTCCCGAACAAATACGACAGCGAAGCCATAGCGAAGTGGGCGAAGACATATGACAGCTTTTTCGAGAGCATAAAGGCAACCGACGAGGAGACTGAGGCAGAACAATGAAAGTCAGAACGGATTACGCCGTCGAAGAAATTAGAAAAGGAATATACAGAATATGCGAATTCGATATCGCCAACTGTTATCTTATTATTGGTGAGAAGCAAGCCATGCTTATCGACAGCGGCGTCGGCGTGGGCGATCTCAAAACGGTCGTCCGTTCGCTGACAAATCTCCCGATAGTTTTCGCCGCCACTCACGCTCATATAGATCACATGGGCGCAGCGCGTCAAATCGGGAAAGTATACACGCACTACCGAGACACATTTTGCGCGATGTATCAGTCTTTTCACATACTGCGCCGCATGTTTCTCAAGCGCTATCCGCCCAAGGAAGAATATTCGGTAGACTGTAAGCATTTTCCGAGGGACAAACTTTATCTGACCTTGAAGCCGTTCACCGACGGTCATGAGTTTGATCTCGGCGGAAGAATCGTCAAAGCGTATCTGACTCCGGGTCACACGGTCGGTTCTGTCTGCTACAGAGTTGAAAATGAGAACATCGCCTTTGTCGGCGACTCGCTT
>USMJ01000184.1 GCA_900555805.1 uncultured Oscillospiraceae bacterium
ATACTATATTAGGGGAAAAGGCAAGAGCAGGGAGGAAAAGAGGGACTTTTATTGCACTGAGTCAATATATTTATAAACAATTGTACATAATTGTTTAATTTGTCCCGTTTTTGTTGAAATCTTTTCCAATTGAATGTATACTGTTTTTGACCGAAATCGGTTAGATACCGAAAGATAAACACCAAAAGAAAGGAAACTTGATTATGAAGAAAATTGTATCAGTGCTTCTTTGTATCGTCATGTTATTCAGTCTCTCTTCCGTCGCTTTTGCGGCTTATGAGGGCGAGAACAGACTGCCGATCGTGATGATCGAAGGACGCGGCCCGACATCGGAAATATGGAATCAGGACGGAGCCGTTCTCTATCCGTTCAGCATCGACAAGAAATCCGTCGCCAAAGCCGTCGCGGAGTGTATCCCCCTGCTGAGCTACGGACTGTCGACCGGAAACTACGATCCGTGGGTTGATCGCTTCGTCAAGGAGATGGGACAGTATTACGCTCCCATCATAGCCGACAAGGACGGCAACCTCCCCGAGGGAACATATCTCAACGGCGAAAGAAACGGCGAGAACGGCTTCCTCTACTATTACTACGGAATAGACTATCTCTTCAGATACGACTGGAGACGCAGCCCCGTCGATATCGCTTCCGACCTTGACAAATATATCAAGGCTATCAAAGCCGAAACGGGCGTTTCAAAGGTCAGTATAGTCGGACGATGCATGGGCGCTAATGTTCTTTCGGCATATTTTGAACAGTTCGGCTGCGACGATATCGACACCGCGATATATTACACTTCAACGGCGAACGGAACATACGCCGCGACGAACGCATTCTGCGGAACCGTTTCCATTGACGCCGAAGCTCTCATAAACTATGTCGACAAAAACGACATTCTCGGCGACGCCGTTCTTTCGGAGTTCATCCGCGCGGCCGTCGACTCGGCGGACTACATAGGCGGAGTCAACGGAATTTCGGACTTCGCGACAAAGTTCCTCAAAAAGATCTATCCCCACCTTGCGCCGAAGCTTCTTATGGCGACATACGGTGCTTTCCCCTCATTTTGGGCTCTTGTCGACACGGATAAATACGAAAGCGCAAAGGGCTTCGTTTTCTCGGGCAGAGAAGAGGAATACAAAAACTATATCGCCCTTATCGACGATTATCACTATAATGTTCAGGCGAAGCTTGAAAGCATCATCGACGACTGCGTCGCAAAGGGAATGAAGTTCGCGTCGGTAGCAAAATATGACACGGCTACTTATCCGTTCTTCAAAAACGCGAACGAACTCGGAGACAACACCGTAACGGTCAAAGCCGCCGCTTTCGGAGGAACCTACGCCGATTTCGGAAAGGTTCTCAGCGACGAATATCTTTCCTCGGCCGACATGAAGTATGTCTCCTCCGACCACATGGTCGATGCGTCCTCCTGCCGATACAAGGACAGCACATGGTTCGTCAAGGACATAATCCACGGATATTATCCCTATTGCATCGACCAGCTTCTCAGGGCAATATGCAACAGCGAAACTCAGATGACCGTGTTTGACGACGAAAACTATCCTCAGTTTTTGAAATATGACGCCGAAAGCGAAACGATAAATCCGCTCACGGACGAGCCCAAAGATTCATCGGGAACGAAGCAGAGCTTCTTGGTCTCGCTCAAGAACCTGTTCGTCTCATTCTTCAAACTCATTCGTCAGCTTTTCGATAAGCTCGGCAAGAAACAATAAATAATCAGGCTGCCGCGAACCGTGAAAACGGGAAGCGGCGGCCCTTTTTAATCGCCGCTGAATCAACATTTATTTTGCGGTACGGGCAAGTATGCCGAAATTGGGAAATCACAGCCCGAAAAGCGTTTTATGCGCTTGACAGACCGCGATTGCGGTGATATAATACATCGGCAATATGATTAAAGGCTGTGACGAAGACGGAGCCGATTTGATGTCGCGCAGAGAGTCGGGGGTGGTGAGATCCCGACGGACGGAGATCGGATATCCTATCACTTCCGAGCCAGGCTTCTGAAAGTGAAAACGATTAGGGAACCCCGTGAAGGCTGCGTTAATGCATAGGGCTTGTCAGAGCCTGAAGAGGTGCGGTTCAGCCGCACAATTTGAGTGGTACCGCGGGTATTGGTATGTATGACCCGTCTCAATTTTATTGAGGCGGGTCTTTTTATTTTTTTCTGAAGGAGTATGTATAAATGAAACTCGGTAAGCGAAATATGGTTCTTGTAAGCTTTATGCTGTTTTCTCTGTTCTTCGGAGCCGGAAATCTTATCTTTCCCCCGTTTCTCGGTCAGAACGCGGGCAATCACACCGTTTCGGCGATGATAGGATTTCTTATAACGGCGGTTGTTCTGCCCGTTCTCGGCGTTGTTGTCGTGGCGCGGTTCGACGGACTTGACAAGCTCGGAAAACAGGTCGGAGATAAGTTTTCTTTGGTATTCACAGTCCTGATCTATCTTTCCATCGGGCCGGGGCTCGGCATACCGCGAGCCGCATCCGTACCCTTTGAAATGGCTGTCGCGCCCTATCTCCCCGAGGGGTCGAACGCGAAGGTTTGGATGCTCGTTTATTCGCTCGTGTTCTTCCTCGTCGCGCTGTGGCTTTGCATGACGCCGGGCAAGCTCGTCAGCCGAATCGGCAACTTTCTAACGCCGAGCCTGCTTATCCTCTTGGTTTTCCTCTTCATCAGTTTTCTTATCCGAGGCGAGACCGACGTCGCGCAGGCACAGGCCGCGTACCAAAACGCACCGTTTCTCAAGGGCTTTTCGGAGGGCTATCAGACGATGGACACCATAGCCGCGCTGAATTTCGGGCTCGTCATCGCCACGACGCTTTCCTCTTTCGGATTGACCGAAAAGAAAGACACGATGAAACACACGGTACTCGCAGGTGTGTTCGCAGGGTCGATTCTCGCCGCCGTTTATATGATGCTGTCGTATATGGGAATGTGCAGCTCGGGCGTTTATCCCATTCAGGAGAACGGAGCATGGACGCTTCGCTGTATCGTATATCAGCTTTTCGGCGCTCCCGGAGCCATACTTCTCGCCGCCATATTTACCCTTGCGTGTCTGACGACCTGCGTCGGGCTTATCAACTCGATATCACAGTATTTCTCGGTACTTTTCAAAAAAGCATCATATAAGGCTTGGGTGTTCATCATCACGGGATTTTCGTTCCTTATCTGCAACCTCGGACTTACCGCTATACTCAGGATATCAATCCCGATCCTGAACGCCATATATCCCGTTTCGATCGTTCTGATAATCTTAGGCTTAAGCCACAGTTTATGGAAAAAGAGCAGGTTCGTCTATCCGTTCGTTGTCGCAGGAACGGGTGTTGTCAGCGTTGTATACGCTCTGGACGAAGCAGGCGTTCCTCTCAGATTTGTCGGCAGGCTCTGTCAAAAGCTGCCGCTGTATTCGGATGGCTTCTGCTGGGTCAGCGTGGCGGCGGTCATGCTCGTCGTCGCGATAGTCGCCGACCTTATCGCCAAGAAAGTCAAGGGCGAAAAGACAGCCGAAAAGGTATAATTTCAATTAATATCACACAATAACGCCTCTGTAATTCGCAGTGAATTACAGAGGCGTTTATATTATTGAGGGAAGTCCCTGCCGTGTCAAGGCGTTCGGGTTTAATCAGCCGATAAGCGGGTGCGGGAGGGCAGCGTGTGCGGGGGTGGCAAAAGCCGCCGCGCAGCGGCGG
>USMJ01000185.1 GCA_900555805.1 uncultured Oscillospiraceae bacterium
CTAATATAGTATATAATAATTCGGAATTTAACCGAAACGGAATGATATTTATGTATGAAAATCCCGAATACGGAACTCTCTATATCGTTGCCACGCCCATCGGCAACTCGCGCGATATGTCGCCCAGAGGAATCGAGGTCCTCACCGAATGCGACATGATAGCCGCCGAGGACACAAGACGGTCAATGATACTTCTAAATAAACTCGGAATCAAAAACAAGCTCGTCTCGAACCACAAGTTCAACGAATACGGCAAGTCGTCATATTTCATCTCCGAACTGAAGTCCGGGAAAAGCGTCGCGGTCATAACCGACGCGGGTACGCCATGCATTTCCGATCCCGGAAACGAGCTTATCAAATCCGCAGTCGAGAGCGGCGTTCGGGTCGTCGGGATCCCGGGCTGCTGCGCCGCGGTCACGGCTTTGTCGATATCCGGCTTCGATTTAAGCACATTTTTATTCTACGGCTTCTTCCCGAGGGAGAACGCCGACAGAAAGAAGCTTCTGGAACAGATGAGAAAGGGCGTCGGAACGCTGACTTATGCTTTCTATGAGTCGCCCAAACGCATAATGAGCGCTGTCGATTTCTTTATAGACAGCGAAGCCCGGTGCAGAATGTGCCTTTGCAACGACATGACGAAGCTTCACGAAATGACATTCAGAGGTACGCCGTCCGAGGTCAAGGAGCAATTGCTCGCCAAGGGAAACTATGATAAGGGCGAGTTCGCTCTGATAGTCGAAATCGACAAAGACTATATCTTCAACAAGACCGAACACACGGTTTCGCCCGAAGCCATGCTCGTCGACGCTCTTGTCCGCGAAGAATGCACGGTCAAGGAAGCGATAAAGGCGGTGCTTGCCGACGAGAACAATTCTTACAGCAAGAACGAACTGTATGCGGCAAGTCTCAATCTCAAAAATATGTTTTCAAGATAAAGGGGAATTGACATGAGCAACGCCCGTGACGATATAACGGCATGTCTCGGAAAGCTTGTAAAGATAGTTCTCTCCGAGCCGACCGACAAGGAAAATTATACAAAGATAAACATAAAGCCCGTCGAGATAAAGGGCGAAAGACGCTGTCAGGCGGAGCGCTTCAAGGATAAGAAAGTCTTTCATTTGAACATGAAAGAGAATGAATTTATAGATTATTTCTCAAAAGAGCTTGACGGAAAATA
This sequence comes from uncultured Oscillospiraceae bacterium, assembly GCA_900555805.1. Lineage (GTDB taxonomy): Bacteria > Bacillota > Clostridia > Oscillospirales > Acutalibacteraceae > UBA6857. The sequence goes on from USMJ01000185.1 coordinate 1,178, forward strand.
CCGCCAGATACTCGTCGTGACGCAGGACGAAAGCTTTCATTATCATCTAAGGTCGGGTGCGTACAGCAAAAAGACGACCGCCAACAAGACGAAACAGACCGCCGACCTTTCGCATAACCGAAGCAAGGAATATATCCTCGGTGAGGGCGAGAACATTCCGGCGCTCGTCGAACTCGGCGTTTTCACCCCCGACTTTCGAATAGTCAAGGCGAAATATGACAAATATAAACAGATAAACAGGTTCATCGAGCTTGTCGACGACGAATTTTCAAAGTTCGGCAGGGACGAAATAGCCATACTCGATTTCGGATGCGGAAAATCTTATCTGACTTTTATTTTATACTACTACTTCACCGTCAAGCGCGGCATAAAGGCGAAGATCATCGGCTACGATTTAAAACGCGATGTCGTCGAAAACTGCAACGCTATCGCTCAGAAATACGGCTACGACGGGCTGAAATTCGTCGTCAGCGACGTCACGAAGGATGCGCTTTACGGCGAAAAAATCGACATGATAGTGACGCTCCACGCCTGCGACACGGCGACGGACTACGCGCTCGAATACTCGATAAAGAAAAATGTCAAATACATCTTCTCCGTTCCCTGCTGTCAGCATGAGATAAACAAACAGATAGCTCCGGGCGGCGACATGGATATCATGCTGCGCCACGGAATAATCAAGGAGCGGCTGTCGGCTCTGCTGACCGACTCGATAAGAGCCGCCGTTTTGGAAGATATGGGGTATGCGGTGGATATGATCGAGTTTATAGATTTCGCCCACTCGCCGAAAAACATAATGATCAGAGCTAAGAAAACCAAAAAGCGCGGAAACGGCAAAATCGAAGAAGCCCGGAAACTCTGCGAAAAATATCACTTCAGGCAGACTCTGCTCGATCTTGTCGGCTCACAGCGAAGCGGCGAAAAGCCGAATATGTCTTGATTTAGCCGCATGAATGTGATACTATTATAATGCATCAATATGCAGACAAAAGAGGGTAAGGATTTGGACGAAAAAGAAGGGCTTATCAAAATAGTCACCAGACAGCATACGGACGGCGAGACCGAGGAAATCGTCATGCATACCGCGGCGAAAATAAGCGGTACGGGCGAGGATTATTCGATAACCTACCGTGATGACGGCGGCGAGCTTGAGGGATGCGAAACAACGCTTCGCGTTTCGAGGGGCAGGCGCATTTCGATAAACCGCAGAGGGCCTTACAGCTCGCATATAATAATTGAAAAGAATGTCAGACATCTGTCTCACCACGACACGCCGGCAGGGTCGTTCATAATGGGAATGTCCTGCAACGGGATAAGCTCCGATTTCGAGTCGGGCAGGCTCAGCTTCAGCTATGCGACCGACATAGAAATGGTGCCGATAGGCGAGATCGAATTTGAATTTGAGTTTTAGACTGAAAAACGAAGGGGTTTATATATGTCAAAAGTAGTTTCACAAGCAAGATCACAGATAAGAAACATGATAATCGAGGCTGTCGGAAGAGCCGTCGCCGACGGAAAGCTTCCTGCCGAGCCGATGAACGACTTTATCGTTGAGGTACCCGGAGACAGAGCGAACGGCGACTATTCCGCGAACGCCGCCATGGTCAACGCGAGAGCGTTCCGTCAGACGCCGAGAAAGATAGCCGAAACAATCGTCGGCTATATGGATAAGGCGGACAGCTATTTTGACAGAATAGAGGTCGCGGGACCCGGATTTATCAACTTCTATCTCGGCGACTCATACTATGCCGACGTTCTTCTCGATGTCAGAGCCTGCGGCGACAGCTACGGCCGCTCGGACTACGGCAGGGGAAAGAAAGTCAACGTCGAATTCGTTTCCGCCAACCCTACGGGTCCCATGCATATGGGCAACGCAAGAGGAGGAGCCTTGGGCGACTGTCTCGCCGCCGTTCTCGACTATGCGGGCTATGACGTTTCAAGAGAATTCTATGTCAACGACGCAGGAAATCAGATAGACAAATTCGCTCTTTCACTCGACATCAGATATCAGCAGCTTTATAAAGGCGAAGACGCCGTCGAGCTTCCCGAGGACAGCTACCACGGCGAAGATATTAAGGTACGGGCAAAAGAGTTCGCCGACGAATACGGTGACTCGTACCTTGAAAAAAGCGAAGAGGAAAGACGCAAAGCTCTCGTCGAATTCGCCCTGCCGAAGAACATCGACAACATGAAAAAGGCGATGGAAAAATACAGGATCAAGTATGATCTCTGGTTCAGCGAGCTTTCGCTCCACAACGGCCCCGAGCTTAAGGAAACGCTTGATATACTCAAGGAAAACGGCTACACCTATGAAAAAGACGGCGCGCTTTGGTATAAAAACATTCTCGTTCAGACCAAACTATTGAAAGCGCAGGGCAAGAGCGACGAGGAGATCGAAAAACTCGAACTCAAGGACGACGTTCTCATCAGAGCCAACGGCAATCCGACCTACTTCCTCGCCGACATCGCCTACCACAGAAACAAGTTCGCCAGAGGCTTCGACAAAGCTATCGACATCTGGGACTC
>USMJ01000186.1 GCA_900555805.1 uncultured Oscillospiraceae bacterium
TTCAAAGTACGTCTCGCGTTTAAAGATGAGGTCGGTGATGAGGTACTCGAAGCGTGCGGTTTGACAAAGATCAGCCGCGACGGTAAGATCATCAGCGCAAAGCTGAACGGCAATGTTGAGGAATGCGAGCGTAAGATTGAAGTTCTTTCGCCGCTTCTGTTCGATAAGATACCTCTGACCTTAGAGGAAGTATTTTTGGAAGAAATGGAGGATAGAGATTATGACTTCAAAGAACTCTTCTCATAATGCGTTTTCATTCACCTTCAAAAGAATGTTCAAACAGAGTCTGCCATTGGCGCTCGCACCGGTCGGCGTTGTATTCATCATTTCGATGATAAATATGATCCAAAATTTGATCAGCTTCGGCAGTATATCAACACCCTCAATACCTGACAAAGACTATTTTGGCTTTAATTCGCTGCTTTTGAGCAACGAACTGTTTTACGGCATACTGATACTCGTTTCCTGTCTGTTCGGTCTTATCGCTTTCAGATTTTTGACGAACAAAAAGGAATGCAATGTCTACCTCTCGCTCGGTATCAGCAAGAATAAGATGTTTTGGTCGAGGTACCTCGGAGCAGCTGCTGCCCTTGTGATTTTGATCGTGGGTGTATGTTTCTTCGATTATATAAACGCCTGTGAATTCAGTGTCAGCAGAACTAATAAGTATGAATTTATTCTGTTCCTGTGTTCGGCGCTTTACCTGATCGGCTCGGCGATGTGCGCTTACAGCGTAACGGTTCTCTCGTTCGTCAACGCGGGAAACATAGTCGAGGGCACGGTCTTCACATTCTTCTTCGGAATCTTCCCGACGATATTCACAATGCTCAGCGAGAGCGCATACGGCAACCTGACCTACGGTTCGGCGTACGGCACGGAGGCATATTCAAGCTCGTCGAAATTTTATAACAAAAACTGGTTCCTTGATATCTTCGCTTCGCTGAGCGAAAGAGAAATTCAGCAGCAGTTTTCACAGTCGGGTCTGATAAAAGACTTTAAAATGCCGAATCTTACCGGTATGTTCGTCTGCTTTGCGGCGTTCATCCTTATCGCCGTTCTCGCAAGTCTCATGTTCAAAAAGAGAACGAGCGAAAACAGCGGAACGGTGTTCAAGAGCTTTAACCTTTACAGAATACTCTTTGTCTTAGCCGGAATACTCACTTTCGCTTTAATGACAAGCTTGGATATCGCCAACAGATATCTTAAAGCCGATATCGCTATACTCGCCGGAGTTATAGTCTGTATAGTCGGAACGATTATCTTCACAAGAAAGATTCCGACAAAAACAGCGGTGAGCCTTGCCGCCTCGCTCGGTGTGTTCTGTCTTATCTGCTTTATCGGTTACGGTGCTTCCGTTCCCGAAATCGCCGATATCAAAACGGTCGATGTCATGGTCAATCCCGAACTTGCGCCATATAGCGGCGCAACGGATTCATACAGTCTTTTCGATGGCACCGCAGTAAGTTCACATACTCCTTCCTATGACTACTACGCTACGCTTAAGAGCGATAACGACATCAAATGGATAACGGATATCCACAAGGATCTCGTTGACTACGGCTATCATACGAAATGCGACGACAACAGCGCAAACGCAACGGTAATAATCAAATATAACCTTAAGAACGGAAAGAGCATCGCCAAGCGTTATAACTTCGAGACAGCGGAGACCTATAAAAAGATCCTCGGATTTATGAAGACAGATAAAGGCTCGGAGTACTTTGAAAAGCTGTTCAGTTATAAGAAGATAGGCGAGGGAAACAGCAGCGACAACGATGAAGTTGATTATTACTATTACGACTCAACTACGAAGGGCAAAATGTTCGATCTGTTATTAAATTCTTATAATATGACTGACGCAGATGGATACGCCGTAAAGGCCGCAGTGCTGGACAAAAACAATACCGTATATGTCGGCTTCAACGACAAGAACAATCTCTACTTAGGCTGTAAGAAAGTGGAGCTTATGGAAAACGAGGGCTTCAGGGAGGCGCTTTATAAAGACCTCAAGAATCAAACAGTAGAGCAGAGATATTTCCACTCGTCATCGGATGAGATCGGTATGCTCGTCGTGACGCAAAATGAGGGCGCAATAGCGAACGCATATGTTGCGACCGAGCATTATAAGAAAGCCGACACCTCAAAGGACGAATATATCGGCGAAACATGGACGAATATCCTTGATGAAGACTTATACGGTTCGCTGCATTACTACGATGATGAAACCGAACAGGACGATGTAACATTTATCGCTCCGATAGACACCGAACTTTATCGCAAGAATAAAGACAAGGCTATGAAGCTCTATTTTGCGAACGGCTTCTGCAATAACAATGATATAGAATCAGCGGAAAATGTGTTCAAGACGGTCGTCACAAAAGATATGACAAACACCGTCAAGTGGCTCAATGATAACGGACTTTATAAAGAGAACGCCTCAAACGGCGCCAAGGTCGTCAGCGCAAGGGGCTTCAAAGCCAATGTCAAAACTTACTCAACTTCTCCGTTCCAAACGACGTTTATCTCGGCTTTGAGAAACGGTTTCGGAAAGGACACCGAAACCGCCATAGAATACGGAAACCATGTGTACTTCGGAGGCAGCGGCACCGTCAAGGATCAGAAAACGCTTGAAGCTCTGCTTTCAAATTCGAGACTTTCAGCCGCCAAGCTCCAGGATAATTATATCGTCGAGTTCACTTTCGACGACGGAAGTCAGGTCACAAAGTTCGTTTCGTCACAGAATGTTCCGAGCGAAGCCGCAAATGTTTTCGGCGTAAGAACTCTTGATGAGCTCCCGGCCTATTCTGACAAATACTATCCTGTGACGAATCGCTATGTAACAACTATGCCTGCGCCCTCAGCAGGGGCCACGGGTGTAACAGATGTCACCGCCACCGCATCTTACGATTGATGGATATTTTGAAAAATAAAAGAGAAATGAAAAAAGAAAAATGAAACCGAAAGAGGGGGAGCAAAAGCTCCCTCTTTTTGGCTGTTCGGAACGCTTTTGATAATAGGTACACGCCGAATGAGTGCTTGTCGGAGGTTTTCACGGTGTGTTAAAATTTATGCGGAATCGGACTTTGTAAGACGAGCTGTGATGTCCGTTAGACTTTTACGGCTGAATCGAAATCTCATCTTGCGCCGCGTCTTCGGCACCCCGACGCCTGACGGCGCCGGGGTGCGCGAACCCACGCCGTGGCGGCACTCGCTTCGCTACCGCGCCGCCACGGCGCCGACTCTATGCAATTTCCAAATCAACCGTAAACCGTAAGCGACAGCAGCAGGCGGCCCTCTAAGCGCCGCCTTTGACCTGCGTCAAAGCCGCCACAGAGCGCCGCCCCGTCGGGCTTCGCCCGACGGGGTTAAACCGATGTGACCTTGCGGCAAAAGGTTTCGCCGACGGGGAAACCGCCGCAGGCCGCCGAAGGCGGTTTGCGGCGCTCCGCCTTGCGGAGCTTTTGCCACCCCCACCGCGCTGCCATTTATCGCCGCGCTTGCCGGCTGTACAGGCGCGCGATACGAAGATTGCTTCGGAGAGCATAGCGACGGTATGCCGACATTTAGCGAAAAAGTCCAAATCGCATCTAAAGACAAAACTCGTTTCAGTCTGATCAGAAAGCCGAACTCACATCTAAAGGCGGGACGACAAAACGGTTATCTGA
>USMJ01000187.1 GCA_900555805.1 uncultured Oscillospiraceae bacterium
CAGCAAACCCTCCGAGCCGATGCTCGGAGGGTTTGCATTTCTATTATATATAGTATCATTTAAAAAGCTTTCTGAATTTATCCTGCCACTTCATCTGATAAACTATAACAAGCTTAGTCAGAGCGAAATCATAGAGCAGGAACACGACATTGCCCATAGCGAGGAGTATGAGCGGCCCGTATTTTCCGAGTTCGTTCATGTCGTCCATCGGCATTCCGAATACCTTGATAAGTATGAAATAACAGCCAACCATAGCGGCGTTGAACAGCAGGAACTTTACGACTATTTCCGCCCATCTCGGAAGCTTGCTTTCGAGTATCGCTTTGATTATCGGATAATAGCCGAAGAATACAAGATACATAACGGCGGCTTCTTTGTCCGTCGCTATCAGAAGTCCGAGGGCGCTGACCGCGGCATAAACTCCGACCGCCCACTTCTTGTCGATCTCTATGACAATTATAATCAGAAGAAGTCCGGCGAACGCAGGGGCGGTATATGTAAGGACGGGTATGACCGTCAGCATCATGACAACGACCGAAAGCGCGGCGACCATAGCGCAGACGGCCGTTTTGGAAGATTGTCTCATCTGTTTCATATGATACACCTCAGCAGCACGGTATCAGGTCTCCGCCCATGCATTCGCAGCATGTGTCGGCGCACCAAAGACCTGTGCATATAGTGCAAAGATCGTCGCTGTCCCTCGATGTTCCAGGACGGGTTCTGTATCCGCCCGCGCGGTGGAGATTTGTCTTTTCATATGCGCTTCTGTATTCGGGATTGCCCGGATCCATGCTGTAAGCGGTGCTGAAATAAACCGCCGCTTTGTCGAGCCATCCCTTTCTCGTCATGACCTGACCCATAAGATAGTTCCACTGCGCGTTTCTGACAGCGTTGGGGACATTTTCCAATATATTGAGGGCTTCGTCAAGTCTTCCTGCGTTTATCAGGCTTATGACGCTGTTGGCGTCAAAGGCGGTCGAACCCGACGACGCGCCGTAGCCGCCCGAATAGCCGTAGTTATAGCCGGAGCTTTGCGACTTGAAGCCGCTCTTGCATATCGTGTCGTACGCCTCGTTTATCTCCTGCATTTTTTCGTTCGCGAGATCGGCGAGGTCGCTCCCGGCGTATTTATCGGGGTGGTATTTTTTGGCGAGGGCTCTGTAAGCCGTCTTGACTTCTTCCTCGGACGCTCCGCGGCTTACGCCGAGCACCTCATAAGGATCTTTCATCTGTTCTTCCTCCGTTTTTGACGGACTTCATGGACATATACAGTCCGTCGTATACTATATTATATATAACACTGCCGAAGCTTTTCACTTCGAGCAGATCATATGCGGCGGTAATTTCTGCCGCCGTCATATTAAGCGTTTGTTCGATATCGTCGGCGGTCTTTCCCGAAATGAGAATCGGGTTATATCCGCCGCGTTTTCTGTCCTCTTCCATATCGTCGAGGGCGTCAACGATATAAACCCAACGGCCTATGAGATACCCTATTCTTTTGAGTACGCGTTCACACTCGCCGCTGAATCCGAGCGATAATAACGCGCTCATAGCTTCTGCGGTCGGGTCGGCGGCGAGGTCGATATCCGCCGTTTTTATTTTCTCGGTTTCCGCCTGCTTTTTCATCATATCGCCGATAATTCTGTCCGCTTCGGGACAGTTTTTTCGGGCTTTTTTATAATACAGGGTGAATATCGGCAATATCAGATACATCAGTATCTTCTTAAAAAAGCCGCCGTCGGATATGTTGTCCAATATCTTATAATACACCATGATCATCGCTATGTCGGCGGTATAGTTCAAATCTTCATTTTCGCTTTTGCAAAAATTGCATTTTTTCGCTGGATTAAACGGGCAGCGCTTTTGTTCGAAGCAGATCGGGACTTCCCGCGTACATAAACGCATCATCGCAAAGAAAGTATAATCATAGCTCAGGGTCAGCGCTGAGATAACGCCGTACCTCCTACGCAAAGTTCGGCATACCGAGCAATAGACGCCCCTGTATTCTTCGTAATGTTTAATTTTCATCTCAGGCTTATACGCCTTGACATAACCGAACATCGCTTCTGCCCCCATTGTAGTTATATTATATTATACAATGTTTTTTCCGAATGAGTTAACACAGTGTAAATTTTGTCTATTAAAATATTATGACGATTGATTATTCGGCGGATTTGTATTATAATTCAGTCAGAACACTCGAAAGGAGATCAATATGGCTATTATCGTTAAAGACGCTTATTTCAATTCATCAACCGGAAACGACAAAATCCACTGCGTTATATGGGAGGATGACGAGGTCGAAAAGGTCGGCGTTTTCCAGATCGCCCACGGCGTAGCGGAACACATAATGAGATATGACGATTTCGCCCGTTTTCTCGCAGGACACGGCTACATTGTCTGCGGAAACGACCACTTAGGCCACGGCCTTTCAGTCAAAAGTTTGGACGACCTCGGATACTTCGCGTACAAAGACGGAGACGTCAGACTTGTTGACGATATGCACATTCTTCACAACATCATGCACAAAAGATATCCCGACCTCCCCTACTACCTCTTCGGCCACAGCATGGGCTCGTTCTGCGCGAGAGTTTACGCGGCGGATTTCGGCGAAGAGCTGAGCGGCGTTATTTTTTGCGGTACGGGCGAGCTGCCCAGCGCCGCTATACTCGGCGAAGAACCGATGAAAATGCTCGCCGACAAAATCAACCCGAGAATCAGGGTCAACGCCCTCGGAATCATGGGCAAACTGACCGCGGGCAAGGACGGAGACGTCAACGACTGGCTGAGCTATAACAAGGAAAACGTCGAGCGCTACAACGCCGATCCGCTCTGCGGCTTCGCGCTGACGCTCGCAGGCAACAGGGACATGATCTCGCTGATGAATACCGCGTGCAATCCCGAATGGGCAAGCAAGGTTCCCGTAGGACTTCCGATTCTCCTGATATCGGGAGCAAAAGACCCCATCGGCTTCAACGGCAAGGGCGTTATCAATGTCTGCGACAATCTTGAGCTTGCAGGCCACAGCCCCGAGGTCATACTCTATCCCGGAATGAAGCATGAGATATTGAACGAAGACGAACACGAAAAAGTATACAATGACGTTCTCGACTGGCTCGCCAAGATATCATAAGCGCATACTACGCATATATATAGCATATATATAAATAGAAACGCGAATAACCGCGACCGCATGACGCCGATAGGTGTTTTGCGGTCGCTTTTTGTTTGGCTGATCGGTTCTTCTTTCGGATTTTTGTATCGCAGCCCCTTATCGGTCGGCAAGTTCGGCATATCTAAGTTTTTCGGAAACCTTTGGTCTGATTTGAAGGCAAAGTGTCGGCACCACGCTCGCTTCTGTTCGGAGGTGCGCGCCCCTCCGCCTGCGCGGCACTATACCGCGCCGCGCCTTTATCCCGACTTATCGAACATCCGCAAAGTCTTACTCCACGCCGAACACATTTAAGTTTGTTTGCTGTTTTTGGCGTAATTCATAAGGAAAGTCGAACCCCATATCGTTCGGCAAGCTCGGCATATCTAAGTTTTGCGGAAACCTTTGGTCTGATCTGAAGGCAGAGTGTCGGCACCACGCTCGCTTCCGCTCGGAGGTGCGCGCCCCTCCGCCTGCGCGGCACTATACCGCGCCGCGCCTTTATC
>USMJ01000188.1 GCA_900555805.1 uncultured Oscillospiraceae bacterium
GCTTTCTTGGCGAAGGTCTGGGCTGTTGAGTTTTTGTAGCCGTAGACCGTGAGCTTACCGCCCTTGAAAGACTTATAGTTTGGCATAATGCAAGACTTATTCTTAACGGTCAATGACTTTAAATTTTTGCAATCAACTAATGCGCTGTTAGTTATTTCTTCTATTGATTTCGGTAAAACAATCGTTTTGACCTTTGATTTGTAGAAAGCGCACTCCGGAACTTCAATCATGTTCTTAGAAAGTGTTATCTTTTTAAGATATTTCGTTCCGGCGAAAGCATATTCGGAAACCGATTTGACCGTTGTAGGAACAGTGTATTCCTTTGTCTTCTTACCCGAAAGGTAGCAATAAATATGCGTTTTCTTCTTGTCGAAAAGCACGCCGCCCTTTTGCGAGAAATATTCATTCCCGTCGGCTATTCTGAAACCCGTTAAACCCGTACAGAAAGCGAACGCGCCATCTCCGACTTCTTTCAGTTTCTTCGGAAGTTTCAACTTACCGGTTAAAGATTTGCAGCCTTTAAAAGCCAAACCCATAATTGTTTTAAGCTCCGACGGCAGTTTAATTTTCTCAAGCTTTTCACAATTTGCAAATGCCTGAGGACCTATATATGTGAGTCTTGAAGGGAAAGTCACTTCTTTAAGATTTTTACATTTATAAAAAGCGCAAGCCTCAATCGTTTTAACATTTTTCGGAATTTTTATGCGCTTGAGCGAAGTGCAATCGCGAAATGAGCTGTCGGAAATCTTTTCAAGCTTATCGGGCAGGTTTATGTCTGTAAGTGAAGAACAGCCGTAAAAAGCATACTGATCTATAAACTCGACTTTATCGGGAATCTTGATCGACTTCAAAGAAGTACATTCGTAAAACATACCCGAATCAACAGCTTTCAGCGTTGACGGCAATGAAACCTTTTTGAGATTTTTAAGCCCCGAAAATATACCTGCTATTGTTTTCGCATCGGGGTCTTTGATATAAGGGCTGTTCACGGGATCGTTCATCTCTCCCAAAGCGTCGAGCTGGACTATGCCCTCTTCGATTTTGATTGAGGTTATCGTGTCGGCGTTTCCGCTTTTCTTGAGTGCGTCAAACGGTCGGCTGACATGCTTGACGATATTCATACCCTTGACTCGATATCCGTCAAGTTTAGCAGGAATGACAAGCGTTTTTCCGGCGTAGCTCTTGTCAACGACTTTCTGAATGACCGCCGTGCCGTCTTTATCGACGGTATAGTAGAAGTCTCCGCTTAATTTCATTTTCTCCGTTCCTGCGGCATAGCTCACGCCGACGGACGCTATCGAAAAAACCGTCAGCAAAGCTAAGAACACGGATAACATTCTTTTTAAAGTTTTCATGATATCTACCTCCATCAAACATATTGCGATGTTGAATGTGCTTCCCACTCGGTTGTAGTAATTGTTGATACATCAAATCCTGCTGCCGCTGAAAAGTTCTTAAGATTATTCAGTTTAACATAATCATCTTTTGGGAAAATATAGTTAATATTGAAATCGACGACCCTGTTAAAAGTAGGATAATTTACAGAAACTATACTGCTAAATGCACTTATACCACATTTATTTGCATCCGAAAAACGCTCTTTGCAAAACTTAACATTATCGTCATATCTTTTGGCGTTGCTCTTAGTAAAGCGAGCAACATCTTGGAATTCCATAACATTAAGTCTTACTGTTTTTTGAAAATCTTTCCAATAGGCAAAGCTACTATTCCGATCAGAATTTTGATAAACATATAATTTTAACTCGCTATCATCTTTTGTAGAAGCACCAGTTTGGCGTTTTGCGAAATCGCTTTGCCCAAATTTATCATTATGGGATGTGTTTGAAGTAAAATCACTTGGATTTACTCCTTTAACAGTATATGTATGAACCATCGTCCTATGCGCGTATGTATCTCCAATCATGTGCAACATAACGCCTAAGAATACAAGCATTCTTCTTTTTGGACCGATATCTGATTCCGTGTTATAAACATACAAACTAATATCATTGTTTTTTAGTAAGTTATTGTAAATTTCACTCAAAGCATTAGCCATTGCCAACATGTGTCCGCCATTATTACTTAGTTGGGTAAAATTCCCCGATGTTTCTTCTTTTAAAAGTTTAGGGAACATGCGCTTGCATGTTGTCAAAGCTGTATTCAAGCTCTTTTTTTGACCTATAAGCTGAGCAAAGTAGTAAACAAACTTTATATTTGCAACATAATTTCCTCTGCCGTGAAATGCTTGAATTTTGCCAAGATTACTCGTTTGCTCACTTCCGCCGTATACACTATCAACTCGTTTGCAAGCCTCCGAGACAATCTTCGTATAATATGATGTCATACCAACATTTCCAGTAGCGTTGTTAATTAAAGTTGTGTGTCCTGAAGTTCCCCACAACCCCTCAACCACGCACTCTGCGCTGTCCGAGTAATCTGTGGGTTCGGTTTCGTTTGCGAAACTTTCAGTCTGCATATCGGGTTCCTCGTACCTATCGGCGAAATCATTATATATCTCGCTCGCATAAGCGTAGTCGATCAGCCCGAAATCGCCGACTTTCTTAGCCGAAGCCGAAAGCAAGGCTCTGATAAACTCAGCCGATTTTGTCGCGTCCCTCTGCATCAGGAGCGAAGCCACACCCGTGACCTGCGCCGCCGCTATGCTCGTTCCGCTCGTGCCGAGCGTACCGCCGAGAAAGCCCGAGGTCAATATCTTCTCGCCCGGAGCCAAAAGCTCAAGCTCGTCGCCGACCGAGGTGTTCGCCCAAAGCTGTCCCGTCGGGTCGGTCGCGCCGACAGCGATAACCTCGCTGTAAGCCGCCGGATATTTCACTCTTCCGCCCGCCGTGTTACCTGAGGAGGCAATGAGCAAAATTCCCGCATCGTGAGCGGCTTTGACCGCATTATGCAGAATTTCCGAATCAACATCGGTGCCGAAACTCATGTTGATGATGTCAACTTCGTTTTCGATCGCCCAATATATACCCTGCAGGATCCTGCTCAAGGGCGATTTGTTCTCCGAGTCTAAAACCTTCGCCGAATAGAGGGCGGCGTTGGGATTGATTCCCGTTATTCCGATGTCGTCGTCCGCTGCGCAGATCATTCCTGCGACTGCCGTTCCGTGTCCGCTTGCGTCGTCGAAAAGCGGATTTTCATTTCCGTCTTCGGTTAAGTTTATGCTTTCCTCGGCGAAAATGTCACCCGTGTACGAGATACCGCTGTCGATAACCGCAATTTTTACCCGTCTTGCAGGTTCCGTCTGTTCCCCGCCTGCCGTCACGCCGATAGCGTCCAAATTCCATTGGCTCAACGCTTCGTCCGTTTCTTCGGCGGTGTCGCCCGTAAACACGATGTCCTTTTCAACAGCCAGTACGCTGAATTTCCGCGCAAGGGTTCTCGCTTCGCTGCCCGTCAGTTCAACATCTGTCAACAGGTTTTCCCCGTCCACTCTTTCTCCGCCGTATGTTGCCTGCAAGCTGTTGACCGCATATGAGCGGGCTTCGATCACATAGGTGTCCGTCGTCGAAGCGTCAGCCGTCACGGACAGTAACTGTGAGCCTGATGAAAGCAACATGACCGCCGAAAGAGCAGCGGCAATTGTTTTCTTTAATTTTAACATGTTCCATCTCCTTTTCTTTTTGAATTT
>USMJ01000189.1 GCA_900555805.1 uncultured Oscillospiraceae bacterium
ATGCGATGGTATGAGTACACCCTCACGCTGGCGCCGGGGCAGACATTGAAAAACACGGTGACAGCACCGCTGTATCCCGCCATTGATGCGGGCTATACACCGAGCCTCTATGCGTACACCTATCTGCTTTCCCCGGCAAAAACCTGGGCGCAGTTCGGAGAATTGGAAGTTGTGGTAAAAACACCCTATTACATGACGGAATGCGGCGTTGACGGCTTTATAAAAGAAGAAGTCGTCGAAAAAATGTTTGAATATTTCACAAAAATCCCTGTTGAGGATATGGCGAAGATTCAAACGACGCAACAGTTTATAGATAATTTTATAACGTACATCGAGTGTGATGTCGAAACAAATACCGACAAGGCCGTGACAATGGTTCTGTCGGGCGCTCTTGTCATGATTTTGGATGGTTTCAAAGAGTTCATCGTCATCGACGCGAGAACATATCCCGTCAGAAGCGTTGAGGAGCCCGAAAGCGACAAGGTTCTTCGCGGCGCGCACGAGGGCTTCGTCGAAACTCTCGTTTTCAACACGGCTCTGATAAGACGGAAGATAAGAGACCCAATGCTGACAATGGAACTGTTCTCCGTCGGAAACAAGTCAAAGACCGATGTCGTCGTCTGCTATATCGACGGAAAGGCGGACGAAAAAAAGCTGGCCGCCGTCAGAAAAAAGCTGAAAGCTATAAGCGTTGACGCTCTTTCAATGGGACAGGAAAGCCTGAAAGAATGCCTTATGCCGAAACAGGCATGGAATCCTTATCCCAAGGTCAGATATACCGAGAGACCCGACACGGCGAGCGCCTGCATATATGACGGAAACATTCTCATCATAACCGACGGCTCGCCGAGCGTCATGATAGTCCCGACGGGTATATTCGACTTTGTTCAGGATATCAACGACTACTATTTTTCGCCGAGCGTCGGAACATTTCTGCGCTATATTAGGGCGGCTGTCTTTCTCCTGTCGTTCCTGCTCGTTCCGTTCTGGTACCTCATGGTCAAGACCCCGGAGCGAATACCCGACTGGCTGAATTTTATGCGGATAAAAGAGCCTGCCGAAGTGTCCGTCATAGTGCAGATATTTGTTATCGAGTTTGTTATTGACGTTCTGAAGCTTGCTTCTCTGAATACCCCGAGCGCTCTCAACAATTCTTTCAGCGTTGTCGGAGCCTTGGTTCTCGGCGAATTCGCCGTCAGCTCGGGACTTTTCTCCAACGAGGTCGTTCTGTTTATGGCTTTTGTCGCCATAGCGAACTTCACTCAGCCGAGCTATGAGCTGGGGTACGCAATAAAGCTTTCGAGACTGTCTGTCTTGATCCTAACGGCGATATTCGATCTATGGGGATTTGCCGCAGGCATAGTCATAACAGTGCTGACAGTCAGCTTCACGAAAACTATAGACGGCTACACCTATCTTTATCCGCTCCTGCCGTTCAACAAAAAAGCTCTCGGCAGCCTGTTGGTGCGCAAGAGCATAAATATGAAAATGAACGACAAAACCTGATCAGAGAATTATGCAGATAAGTCCGCTGCAGCCCTCATTGATAACTCTTTCGAGCGTTTCCTGAAGTTTCATTCTGGCGTCCGTCGGCATCTTGTATAACTTGTTGTGAAGTCCCTCGTTGACGAGCGAATGGAGCGACTTGCCGAAAATATTCGACTCCCATATCTTCGACGGATCGTCGTCGAATTCCTTGAGAAGATAGACGACAAGTTCCTCCGACTGAGACTCGCTGCCGACTATCGGGGCGACCTCGGTCGTGATGTTCGCTTTGAGCATATGTATCGACGGCGCGGAAGCCTTCAGGCGTACCCCGTATCTTCCGCCCTGTTTCATGATCTCGGGTTCGTCCAAGGTCAGTTCCTCCATCGTGGGCATAACTATGCCGTACCCCGTGGCTTCGACCTCGTTCAGAGCCTCTTCAAAGCGCTGATATTTCTGCTTCATCTTCGCGAGCTCGACTATCTGACCCATGAGCTGCTTTTCGTCGCTTATCTCGATTCCCGTCTGTTCGCTGATTATCTTATAGAACAGTTCGGGTTCGACATCAAGTTTTATGCGAACGCTGCCCGTGGCGAGGTCGATTCCGAGAACCTTGCCGTCGGTGATGTATTCGCCCGAGACTATCTCGCCGAGATGCTTTTCGACATCTCTGACCTTTTCGACCTTTGTTGCGACAGAATAAATATTTTTATATACGGTACTCCTAAGCCAGTGATCTTTCTGAAGTTTCCCGACCCATGACGGAAGATCGATGGCTATTTCTTTTGTCGGGAATTCTAAAAGAACGCCCGAAAGAATGTCGCTTATCTCGCTTTCCGAAAGTTCCATACAGTTGACCGCTTTCACGCAGACTTCATACTTTGCGCTGAGTCTTTCGGCTAACTTAGCGGCGTCATCTGTTTTCGGGTCGGCGCAGTTAAGGAGAACTATAAACGGCTTGTTAAGCTCTTTGAGCTCATTTATAACTCTTTCTTCGGCCTCTTCATATTCTTCTCTCGGAATTTCCGATATAGAGCCGTCCGTCGTGACGACGAGGCCTATCGTCGAGTGCTCGTTTATGACTTTTTGCGTTCCGATTTCCGCCGCCATGTTGAACGGTATCTCGTTCTCGAACCACGGCGTTTTGACCATTCTCGGCTGATCGTTTTCGATATATCCGAGCGAACTCGGGACGATATATCCGACGCAGTCGATAAGCCTGACCTTCAAAGCCGAGTTCTGCATCTTTATCTCCACCGCGTCCTCGGGGATGAATTTCGGCTCGGTCGTCATGATTGTTCTGCCTGCCGACGACTGCGGAAGTTCGTCCATCGCCCTTTCTCTCTTGTAGCCGTCCTCAATGTTCGGCAGAACGAAAGCGTCCATGAACCTCTTTATGAAGGTCGATTTTCCCGTTCTGACAGGGCCGACCACGCCGATATAAATGTCACCCTGAGTTCGGGCGGCGATATCTCCGTATATGCTTGTATCAGTCATTGATTTTCCTCCGTTCATCATTCGTTTGTAAATATTATGCGAACCTGCCTGCTTGTATGACTTGATTTAGCCGCCGTATTCAAGTAAAATATATCGGGGTGTTGTTATGGATATTTTATATGAGGATAATCAGCTTATAGTCGCCGTCAAGCCCGTCGGGATTTTGTCTCAGGGCGACGGCGGAAATACAAATTCCTTCGCAGATGAGATCAGCTCGTACCTCAAAGAAAAAGGGGAGCGCGGAGAGGTCTTTGTTCTTCACAGGCTCGACCGGGCTGTCGGCGGCGTGATGGTTTATGCCAAGACGAGGTACGCGGCAAGCGAGATCTCAAGGCAAATAGTCAGCGGCGATTTTAAAAAAGAATATGAGGCTGTCGTTCACGGAAAGCCCGAAAGCGTGAGCGGCGAGTTTGAGGACCTGCTGTTCAAGGATTCCCGGAAGAACAAATCGTTCGTCGTTAAGCGCATGAGAAAGGGCGTCAAACAGGCGAAGCTCGCCTATGAAACGCTCGAAACCAAGGACAGCGCTTTCGGCGAGGTCTCTCTCGTCAGGGTCAGACTTTACACGGGCAGAACGCATCAGATAAGAGTTCAGTTTTCGTCAAGAAAAATGCCGCTCGTAGGCGACGGAAAATACGGCGGAAGCGACAACTGC
>USMJ01000190.1 GCA_900555805.1 uncultured Oscillospiraceae bacterium
TCACTGCCGTTCGGGGATACCCTCGCAAGCTCGCGGCGGCACTGAACCGCGCCGCCGCGTCACCCCCGATCCTTCCACCCGACAAACCCCGACAAAATGTATCACTTCAGAAATATATGCACAAATTTCACAATAAATTCGACACATTTTTATGTTATGTTGTTAATAAATAATTTATTGACTTGCCGTTGCAATGGTTGTATAATCTATCCATATCGTTATCTTGGAGGGAAATGAATGAAAAAGATCATAGTCCCCGTTATCGCTCTGTTGCTTGTTTCCCTGCTTGTTGCTTGCACAGGACAGGGCGGGGAAAATACATATACAGGCGACTATAAGGAATACAGCAATTCCTCGAGCGTGCCGTCAGATATGGCTAACACTTCGGGCAGTGACACAGATTCTTCGACCGTCACCGTTCCGCTCACTACTCAGGCAGGCGCGACTGTTCCGCCGGTCACAACGACTCAGCCGACGACTGCGTTTTCGACCGTCGACTATACGCCGATAACGCCCGACACGACTAAGCCCGTGGTCAACACGACCTATTATAACGACCCGAGCAACACGACGAACAGCTATCTCCCGACTTCATCGGGCGGCGACAACACCTCGCCCGTGACAGGCAACACGGCGAGTGAACTGAAATATGTCGGCGTCAGCAACTATGACACTGACTTTTTGTCAAGAGGCACTGTAGGAGGCAATGATTTTGTCCTTGTTTTAAGCGTAACGGCAGAGAAACTTAAAGGTGACCCAATAGCAAGTAGTGGAACAGCAACTTTGAATATCAGTGGGACGCAAAAGAAAGCGAGATATAAGGTTCTCGATAGTCGTGGTCCCGATGATGACATCGTTGTAGAAATAAGTGCGTCAAATCTATCAATTATTGAAGATGACGAAATAACCGTTACTATGCCTAAGGGTGCAATTAAAACAAAAGAGAACATAACGAACAAGAAATTTACAAGTGCGCCTTGGATGCAAAGGCTTGATTAAAACACAAGACCGTGAACACAACCCGTTGTGATTTGCGGTCTGTTTTATTTTTATGTCCGATAAATTTCGGTACGCTTCCGACATGGTCGGACAAAGGAAAATCCTACACGCGTACCCAATTTTATCTTGACCTTAATATAGAATAATGGTAAAATATCCGACGAAGAGCATTAAAAAGATGAGAAGAATAATCTCACGCCGAAGCATCAATAATTCTATTATGCCGAAGCTATGAAAAGAGGTAACGCTTTATGAGAAGAACGAAAATAATTTGCACGATGGGACCTGCCTGCAACAACGAAGAAATGCTCAGGGCAATGTGCATTGCCGGAATGAACGTGGCGAGACTGAACTTTTCCCACGGCGACCACGAAACCCACAAAAAGACGATAGAGCTGATCAAAAAAGTCAGAGAGGAACTCGGACTTCCGATAGCGATAATGCTTGACACGAAAGGCCCCGAATACAGAATAGGAACATTCGAAAACGGAAAGATCACGCTGAATGACGGCGACGATTTCACTTTCACGACAGAGGATATCGTCGGCGACGCGACGAGAGTTTCCGTCAGCTATAAACACCTGACCGAGGAGATGAACCCCGGTGACATAATCCTTGTCAATAACGGTCTCGTTGAGTTCGAGGTCACACAGATCGACGGCAGCGACATCAAATGCAAGGTCATAAGCGGCGGCGATCTCTCCGACAGAAAGAGCATGGCGTTCCCGGATAAAGTTCTCAAACAGACTTTCCTGAGCGAACAGGATAAATCCGATATTCTGTTCGGAATAGAAAACGACATCGACTACATCGCTGCTTCGTTTGTCTCCAACAAAGAAAATATCATGGATATAAAGCGTTTTCTCAAGGAAAACGGCGGCGAGGATATCGACGTTGTCGCGAAGATAGAAAACCGAGCGGGCGTTGATAACATATCCGAAATATGCGCCAGCTGCGAGGGCATCATGGTCGCGAGAGGCGACCTCGGCGTCGAGATTCCTTATGAGAAACTGCCTGCGATCCAAAAGAGACTTATCACAACCTGCCGAATGAAGGGCAGACGCGTCATCACGGCGACCGAAATGCTCGAAAGCATGATAACCAACCTGCGCCCGACAAGAGCCGAAATCTCCGACGTCGCCAACGCTGTTTATGACGGTACGAGCGCAGTTATGCTGTCAGGCGAGACGGCGATCGGAAAGCACCCCGATGAAGTTGTCAGAACCATGGACGCAATATGCAAAGAAACCGAACAAAATATCAAATATAACAGCAAATTCTTCAAGACCGATTTCGAGATAAAGAACAACATAGACGCCGTTTCACACGCCGCCTGCAGTATGGCTCTGACGATAGGCGCAAAGGCGATAACCGTCTGTTCAATGTCGGGAAGAAGCGCGAGAATGGTCTCCCGTTTCAGACCCGATATAGATATCATAGGCCTGACGACAAGCGTCAAGGCTTGGAGAAAGCTCGCTCTTTCATGGGGCGTTATCCCGGCGCTTTGCGAGGAGTTCAACTCGGTTGAAGTCATGTTCTACGCCGCCGCCAAAACGACCGCCCAGCTTCTCAACTTAGAGAAGGGCGACAAGGTCATAGTCGTCGGCGGAACAGTCAGCGGAAAAACGGGAAGCACCAACAGCATAAGACTTGAAACAATTTGAAAAAAGTATAGCATTTAAAGTGAAACGATGATATAATTACCCCTAAGAGCCCTTGAGCGACAAAGGCGCCCGAAGATAAAACTTCGACCGTATCAAAAGGCGGAACATTAAGATAACGGAAGTGACTTCGATGGAAAAAATTATTGAATTTAAAAATGTAACTAAGAGCTATGACGGCGAACCGCCCGTTTTGGATAATCTTTCTCTTGATATCTATGAGAATGAATTCGTTACGCTTTTAGGCCCGTCAGGTTGCGGAAAGACAACGCTTTTAAGGATACTCGGCGGCTTTATCACCGCCGACAGCGGCTGTGATGAAATCTTAAAAGACCTGTACGCGGTTCTCAAAGAGGAAAACTGCCTTGCCGATGCGGATGACCTCGATATTTCCGATAAATTCGATCTCACCTTCACGTACCGCAAGCGTTTTACCGTCAAGCTCGGCGGTGCGGACAACCTTTCGGTCAAGGTGCGGTTTATGAAATCGATTGCCGATAAGCTTTCCGATAAGGCAACCGGCATCATCGATGTGTCGGATGAGAACTACCGGGAGGGAATGTTCAAACCGTATTAAAGTCCGCAAAATTGTAAAAAAAGTGTTAAGACGCGCGGATTTTGTCAAAAGCCCTTGCAAAAATGCGCAAAAAAGTTTATTATATAAGATGTATAGATAACTTTATCATTCTTTACTATGGATTTGCAAATACATATCAGACGATAAACAGGAGGAAGTTTCAATGAATTTCGATTATGATGCAAGCTTGGATTCCGGCGCGAAAATTAAAGTGATCGGCGTCGGCGGAGCCGGCAATAACGCGGTTAACCGCATGGTGAGCGAGGACGTTAAGGGTGTGGATTTTGTCGCCGTCAATACCGATAAGCAGGCGCTTCACCGTTGTGCGGCACCGGGCAAAATTCTCATCGGCGAAAAGCTTACCAAGGGTCGCGGTGCCGGTGCCAATCCCGATGTCG
>USMJ01000191.1 GCA_900555805.1 uncultured Oscillospiraceae bacterium
ACGCCGCTTTGCAAGCGAAGCGGCGGTTTTGCCTTTCGCGCCCACCGGCCTCACGCTAGTCCCAAAGCCCACAAAAGACCTACGGCCGGGCGCAAAAAACCGGCTAAGCACTCGCTCGCCGCGTACCGAAAATAAAAATGATTATAATTTTTTATATTCTCGCTATGGATTAACGGGCTGAATTGTGATAGAATAACCGTGTCTATTGGGGGTGTTTTGATGAATTTGATGCATCTTAAATATGCGGTCGAGGTCGCAGCCACCGGCTCGATCAACAAGGCCGCCGAAAAACTCTATATCGGTCAGCCGAACCTGAGCCGAGCCATCAAGGAGCTCGAATCCTCGCTCGGCGTCACCGTTTTCGAGCGAAACCCGAAGGGAATGATCCCGACGGCGGAGGGAGAAGTGTTCCTGAAATATGCGAAAACGATATTAAAACAAGTCGACGAGGTCGAGGGAATGTTCAAAAACGGAAACGTTCAGAAGAAGCGCTTCTCCCTCTCAGCCCCGAGAGCCAGCTATGTCGCCGACGCTTTCGCGCGGTTCTCAAACGCGATTTCATCTGAAAACGACGCTGAACTTCTATACAAAGAAACCAATTCGATGCGTACGCTGAAGAATGTTCAGCAGGAAGATTATAAGCTCGGAATTGTAAGATATGCCGAAAGCTATGACAAGCATTATAAGAGCGTCATGGACGACAAGGAGCTTGAATACGAGCTTGTCACGACATTCAGCTATGTTTTGCTCGTGGGCAAAAATTCGCCCTTAGCGGAAAAGGACGACATATCATACGAAGATCTTCGGGAATATATCGAGATAGCGCATCCCGACCCTTATGTTCCGTCGCTTCCCGTTGCTCAGGTCAAAAAGGACGAGCTTCCCGACGATATCCGAAAGCGGATATTCGTCTTTGAGCGAGCGAGCCAGTTTGAGCTTCTCAATCAGAACCCAAACACATTTATGTGGGTCTCCCCCGTTCCGAAAGCTCTTTTGGAAAGATACGGACTGATTCAGAAGAAATGCAGCAGGAACACCAAAGTCTATAAGGACGTTCTGATAAGAAAGAAAGGCTATAAACTGACGGAGCTTGACTCGCTGTTTATAACCGAACTCTGCAAATCAAAGAGAGATATTTTCTGACGGATAACAAGCAAGCCGCCGTGTACGTTATGTACACGGCGGCTTGCTGTATGGTTGTCTATTTTATGGGGATATTATAGTAATGGACTTATTTATTTTTGAGCATGTCGTCTATGCTCTTCGCGGCTATCTTACCTGCTCCCATCGCCGATATGACCGTTGCCGAGCCCGTGACCGCGTCACCGCCGGCATAAACCGCGTCTCTTGATGATTTTTCATGATCATCGGTGATAATTCCGCCTCGGCTGTTAGTGTCAAGACCTTTTGTCGTTGACCTGATGAGCGGATTGGGCGAAGTCCCGATAGCCATTATAACGCAGTCGACGGGAATTTCCTTTTCGCTGCCCTCAACGGGTACGGGTCTTCTTCTGCCGCTGTCGTCAGGCTCGCCGAGCTCCATCTGCTGACAGACTATGCCCTTGACGAAGCCGTTTTCGTCGCCCTTTATCTCGACGGGCGAGGTCAGGAAGCTGAACTCTATGCCCTCTTCCTTGGCGTGGCCGACTTCCTCGCGTCTGGCTGGAAGTTCTTCTTCGCTTCTTCTGTATATTACCGTGACTTCTCCGCCGAGTCTTCTCGCGCATCTCGCCGCGTCCATGGCGACATTTCCGCCGCCGACGACCGCTACTCGCTTTCCGTGGATGACGGGTGTGTCGTCGTCCTCAACATAAGCTTTCATAAGGTTGATTCTCGTGAGGAACTCGTTGGCCGAATAAACGCCGTTGAGGTTCTCGCCCTCAATGCCCATAAATCTCGGAAGTCCCGCGCCCGAACCGATATATACCGCTTCGTAGCCGCTTTTAAACAGCTCGTCGATGGTGAGAGTCTTACCGATAACGGTGTTCGTCATGAACTCGACGCCCGCTTTTTCAAGCTGTTCGACTTCTGATTTAACTATACTCTTGGGGAGTCTGAATTCGGGTATGCCGTAGGAGAGAACTCCGCCCTCTGTGTGCAAAGCCTCGAATACCGTGACGTCATAGCCCTTCTTGATAAGCTCGCCTGCACAGGTCAGACCCGACGGGCCAGAGCCTATTATAGCGACCTTCTTGCCGTTTTTCATATCCTCCGACGGACGGAATTCGTCGTCTCTTGAGTGATGATGGTCGGCGACAAAGCGTTCCAGTCTGCCGATACAAACGGCGTCGCCCTTTATGCCCCTGACGCACTTGCGCTCGCACTGATTTTCCTGCGGACAAACTCTGCCGCAGACAGCCGGGAGACATGAGTTTTGGCTGATAACTTCATACGCTCCGTCGAAATCCTTCTCTTTTATCTTAGCGATAAAAGCCGGGATGTCGATTTTGACCGGGCAGCCGCTCATGCAGGGCTTATTCTTACAGTTAAGGCACCTTTGAGCCTCGTTTATCGCGTCTTCCTCGCTGTAGCCGAGGGCAACTTCCTTGAAGTTGTGTATTCTGTCTTCAGGCTCTTGCACCGGCATCGGGCAAGCTTTCAATGTATTTGAAATCATCACTTTTCATCTTCTTTCTTAAAGAGATTGCACGCTTCGTCATATGCGTGCCTCTCGAAGTCGCGGTAAAGGCGGCCGCGGGAGATCGCCTCATCGAAATCTACCTCGTACCCGTCAAAATCGGGTCCGTCTACGCAGGCAAATTTCGTGACGGCCTTGCCGTCCTTATGAAGCGTTAATCTGCATCCGCCGCACATGCCCGTACCGTCTATCATAATAGGGTTCATCGAAACTACGCAAGGTATTCCGGTCGGTCTGACCGTCTCGACAACGCTCTTCATCATAATGAGTGGTCCTATGGTGATGACTTTATCGAATTTTTCATCTTTTAAAATCTGAGCTAATTTTTGGGACACATAACCTTTTTCACCGTAGGAACCGTCGTCTGTCGTGATATAGAGCCTATCCGAGGCTTCTTCGAATTCGTTTTCAAGTATGAGCAGACTTTTTGTGCGAAATCCGACTATTGATACCACTTCGCAACCCTTATCATGCAGTGCCTTAGCTATCGGCAGGGCGATGGCGCAGCCAACGCCCCCACCGACTATGCAAGCTTTTTTGAGACCCGTCAAATCAGTTGCAGTACCCAGCGGACCTACAAAGTCATGGATATACTCGCCCTCGTTCAGCGCTCCGAGACGAAGCGTGGTCGCGCCGACGATCTGGAAAATTATCTTTACCGTTCCCTCCTCAGCGTTGCTTCCCGCAATCGTCAGGGGGATTCTTTCGCCGTCCTCCGAAACTCTGAGAATTATAAACTGGCCGGGCTGAGCTTTTTTGGCTATCAGCGGAGCGTATACGTCCATTTCGGTAACGGTGGGATTAAGAACTTTCTTTCTGATTATCTTATACATTTTAAGGTCTCCTTGTTTTGCCGCAATTTATCAGAAATCTACCTCAGTGTCGTAGTAGCAGCACTTAAGCAGCTTCTCCATCTCTTCCTGACTAGGCTGACGCGGGTTGGAA
>USMJ01000192.1 GCA_900555805.1 uncultured Oscillospiraceae bacterium
TGCGGAAAATTATGTTCTTTAGGCGTATAGGGTTCGATTCCCCTCAGCTTCATATCGAAAGGGGATACTTATGAAAAAACTTACAGCCTTAATTTTGTGCATAGTTCTTCTCTTGCCGACGGCGTCAATGCTCGTTTCGGCTTCGGAGGTATGCACCTCATGCGGCGGAAAATGCGGTAAAAGCCCGTCTGTCGTTATTCCGGGACTTTTCCAGAGCGAGGTTCTCTGCTATGACGAAAACGGCGAGATAATGCTCGATTCAAAGGGAGAACCGAGAGTCGGCCCGTTCTTTATGGATACTTCCGAAACGGTCATGAATGCGATAAAGAACGTTCTTCTTCCGCTTTCAAAAACGCTCATAACTCAAAAAGACAAGCAGCATGAGTTTGCGAACGCACTTGCGGACGTACTCGGCGAAGCCCTTATGGAAAGAGTGAAATCTGACGACAACGGGAACTTCGTTCACGATGTCCGCGCCGTTCAGTATACGACGAGCATGGCGAAGATGAACGCGCATGACAAGAAATGGGCGCTTGACGCGATTCCGCTCAAGGGCTATATCGACGCCGCAGGCGAAGATCACCTCTATTTCTTCTCATATTCCTCAATGGATAATATGGAAAGACTCGCGAAGCAGGTCAAGGAGCTTATCGAACAGGCGAAAGCCGAAACAGGTCACGATAAAGTCAATGTCGTGCCGATAAGTCAGGGCGGCTCAATTTTCAACGCGGTCATGGAATATTATCCCGAGCTTGCCGACGATATAGACAGAGTGGTTTATGTTGTTCCCGCCGTCGACGGCTCCGCTCTGCTGGGCGACATATACGCCAACGGCTTCATCGACGATGACGACGCCCTCTACGGCTATATGTTCCCGAAGCTCATGGGCTCCGATAACGAGTGGCTCGGCTACCTTATAGATATCATTATCCGCGTACTCCCGAAGGAAGTTCTCAACGACACGCTCGACATAGCGGTTGATAAGCTCATCGGCGACTATCTCGCCAACTCGACCGCGCTTTGGGGACTTATCCCGACAGGTTCATATCCCGCCGCGAGGGAAAAATATCTCATGTCCGACAGCAAGGCCGTCATCAGAGAGCAGACCGACAGATATTATCAGGCGCAGCTTAACGCCAAGAATAACATCCTCAAATTCAGAGAAATCGGCGTCGAGTTTTTCAATATCGTGGGGTACAACAAGGCTCTCTACCCCATAGTCGATTCGTGGGATAAAGTCAACGCGGACGGCATTATCCAGCTTTCCTCAACCTCTCTCGGAGCGACGAGCGCCAAGGTCAACGGAAAGCTCCCCGAAGACTATGTCAGCGGCGGCAACACATACGGCACATGCACCGACAGATCGCATAACCATATAGATCCATACGGCATGGTCGACGCTTCGACGGGACTTCTTCCCGACCATACATTCTATTTCTATAATCACGACCATGAACAGACAGGCGGATGCGATGTTATAATCAACCTCGCTATAAGACTTCTTTTGGATAAGAGCTTCAAAGATGTATACTCATATCCGAACGAATATCCGCAGTTCAACGATTCGAGATTCACAAAGTGGCTGATAAGCTCCGTCAATTCGATGAGAGACTATGATACAAGTTCTCTCTCCGAAGAGGACGCGGCGGAACTTAAAGCCGCAATAGCGCAGATCGACGAGCTTCTTTCGACAACGATAGTCGACGGGGAGGAATTCAAAGCTGCGGAATCGCGTTTCTATGCTATACGCGACAAGATAAACTCGCAGTCAAAATCCGAGCAGGATATAAATAAAGAAAACACCAAGTCCCTGTTTATGAGAATCCTCACAAAGCTTTTGAGCATAGCGAGCAAGGTAATAAGCAGATTCTTCGGAGACAAGGGATTCTCCGACAGATAAGTCTCACAAAACGACGGCAAAATTTTATTCCTCCGAATAGGTTCGGGTACGGACAAATAATGGCAAGAATTATCGGGACACGGGAAGCTCCGATCGGCTATAATACCGTCACAGCGACAAGGGAGCGGTAAAAACATGGAGTGGATGAAACTCATCGGTGATTCGATTCAGTATATCGAGGAGAATATTACGCAGGAGCTTTCTATAGCCGATATTGCGAAGCACATAGGCGTTTCGACATTCTATTATCAGAAAGGCTTCAGCATGCTTTGCGGATTCTCGGCGGCGGAATATATCCGAAACCGCCGTCTCGCGTTAGCCGGAATTGAGATTATCGGTACCGATCAAAAGATTATCGACATAGCGATGAAATACGGCTTTGAGTCTCCCGACAGCTTCACGAAAGCGTTCACGAGATTTCACGGCTCAACGCCTACGGCTGTCCGAAAGAACCATGTTATGCTGAAATCCTTTGCGCCGCTTAAAATCAAGGTGTCATTAGAAGGAGGCTATCTCATGAACTACAGAATTGAGAAGAAGGAAGAATTTACCGTCATCGCCGACGCAAAGACTTTTGCTTACGAAGGAGCAAAGGATTCGATCCCGAAGTTTTGGCAGGAGCATTTAGCTTCGGAGAAAGCGAAGTCGGTCTGCGGAGAGTTCGGCATCAACATTGACGAAAAGATGGGAATGGATACCTTTGAATATCTGATCGCGGACACATACAGAGGTCAGGAAGTCCCCGAGGGACTGGTGCTCAGATCTATTCCCTCGTTTGATTGGGCGGTGTTCCCCTGTAAAGGCGCTATGCCTGTTGCGCTGCAGGACGTGAACACGAAGATTTTCACAGAGTGGCTGCCTGCCATCAGCGACTATGAGTTCGCCGCAGGCTACTGCGTAGAAATGTATGACGATCCGCGTAAATACGCAAAGGGAACAATGGACGAAAACTATTACAGTGAGATCTGGATCCCGGTCAGGAAAAAGTGAGCGAAGTATAGTTTCTGCTTTAAAATTGAATAAGCTATAATCTTTTGCGACCGCATGGGCGTCAGCCCATGCGGTCGCTTTCGGTCAGCAAACCCTGAATTTATGCAACGGAACATTCCTGCGCCGCGTGCAATCCCTGCAAATCGAACTCCGGCGAGGGCTGCACAAATGCGCAGCCCTCGCCTCGATCAGCCTCCAAGCCATTCAATAGCCGCAAGTCAAGTGCAGCGGGGCAGCCACTCGGGCACCCCGGCACCTGACAGCGCCGGGATACCCTCGCGACTGCCGGCGGCACTCGCTTCGCTGCCGCGCCGCCGCGGTCGGCCGACTTTCTGCGTGAAACGGAAAAAATCATCTGTTTGTATTGATTTTATCGCGCGTGTTGGTGTATAATGATACCCGTATATTTGCGCTTAATGCTTATGCTTATACAGGAGGTAAAATTATGCAAAGAGTAGAAATTTCAAAGCTCTGGCAGGACGCCGAAAAATATTCCGACGGCGTTATCACAGTCTGCGGTTGGGTCAGAACGAACCGCGACTCAAAAGCGCTGGGCTTTATGGAGATAAACGACGGCAGCTGCTTCAAGGGCTTGCAGGTCGTCTATGAGGACGGAAAGGTTGCGGATTTTGCCGCGACAGCTAAACTCAATGTCGGCACGGCGGTCATAGT
>USMJ01000193.1 GCA_900555805.1 uncultured Oscillospiraceae bacterium
AGGTCGTATTGCTGCCTGTTACCTGCCAATCGGCTGTAACAAGTGAGCCACCTGTCTTTGCAGAGTAGATGCCTTTGAAAGTGTAGCCTTCTTTTATACCCGCCTGCGGAAGGACATCGCCTATAGTTTTCTTATAATATCTTGTGACCTCGGTGGTCGTTCCCTGCGGGAATGTTCCGCCGTTGGGGTCAAATTTTACCGTATACTGCGGATTTTCGAGAGTGATTGTTATAGGCTTATCAAATGTAACGCCGTTAACTGTCGGATAAGCATAAACCTCTCTTGTGATTCCATTGTCGCCTGCGGCGATATAATTCTTCAAGGCTGCCGTGTCCGTAACCTTGAATGTTGAGTTATCCTGAGCGGTAGTTGTTTTGGAATTAGTAACCGACAGACCGTCTTTTGTAAATTTAGCGGCGTCTGAAGCCTTTGTTTCTCTGAACGAGTATTCCGCATTGTTATACCAAGACACACCGTATTGATCCTTAGAGGATGACTTGACAACCTTTGACGCGTCGCCTGCGACAACTCCGCCGGGAACCATGAGCTTAAAGCTCGTTGTGTCGGCGTCGAATGACGCGGGCTTGGGCCAGTTTTCATTGCTTGCGCTGCGATTGGAAACATCAAGGTTTTTAAGAAAATGGCCTTTCTTAATACCAGTAACCTTGCCCGAATCGGCAAGCGTTACCCAGTCATTTCCTTTTTTAACATATAAAAGGCAATGATAGTTGGCATTCCATATAGAGTTCTTGTTTTTCATTTCGCTGAGTCTGACTCTGACCGGAAAGCCCTTTGATGTGCCTTCAAAAGAATAGTTTGCTTTGTCGTTCTCATACTGGTTTTTGTTGACATGGAAATATGATGTTCCGTCATTTTGCATGTCCGAGCCATAGCCGTTGTTGGTGTAATAGTCAACCTTTACATCCATAGCGTCATGCTTCCAGTCGTAATTCTCTTCAACATAGAGGGTGACTTTCCACTTATATGTGCCGGCCTTAGCCGCGTCGGCTTCGATCGTGAACATTTCCGGCGCAAACACGAAGCATGAAAGCACCATCAGAAATGACAGGAAAACCGACAGGGTCTTCTTCAAATATTTCTTCATAGAAATACCACTCCTTAAAATAAAAATTTATTTTATAACCGATTTATGTGAAACCCGAACCGATCGGGCGTGAAACGGAAACCGTGGCTTACCACAGAGTACGGCGCGTACCCCCGAAAAAGCCGCTTGATTTAACCGAATTGTTGTCTTTTTCCGCGACAGGGCAGAAAAAGGCACTTTTAATCGGTATCATTATATCATTTTTGTGACAACAGGTCAACGGAAAGTTTTCCGAAATTATAATAAAAATTAAATTTTGTATCAATTGAATAATTTTAAACACCCGATTTTGTGTAATATCACAAAAGGCTTGTGTCTGCGAGCCGTTTTTATACTATATATATGTATCGGGAGAGCTGTCGGCTCGGCCGGGCTTTTCCCCTCAGTTGCAAAATCGCTTTTTATGGTGTATAATTATCGAAACAGACAATTCAGAGGAGAAAAGAAAATGAAACCCGCCACCAAAAAAATAGCTGTCGCCGTCTGTCTGATAGTGGCTGTCCTCGGGTCGTATTTTCTCATAAAGCCCCACGGTTTTATAAGGTACGTCACAGACACTGCTTTCGAATACACCGAGGTCGACGGCGGAATAGTGCTCACGAAATACACAGGTGAAAACAAAGATATAATCATTCCGTCGAAGATAGACGGAAAAACCGTTCTCTCGCTGAAGGGAACATTCTGCGCCGACGGAAACGTTCGGAATGTCCGCGTTTCCGAGGGGGTCGTCTCGGTCGACTATATGGCGTTCTGGCATTGCGTTTCGCTCGAAAGCGTTACCCTGCCCGACAGCGTGGAGACGGTCGGTCACGCGGCGTTCGACAGGTGCGTTTCGCTTGAAAAAGTCAAGCTCGGAAAAAATCTGACAGATATTATGCCGTACGCGTTCAGTGGGTGCGTATCCTTAAAGGGCGTTGACCTGCCGCAGGGTCTGCGCTTCATCGGGGAAAAAGCGTTTGACGGCTGCGTGTCCCTCGGCGAAATAACTATCCCGTCGAGCGTGGAGATCATCGGAGGCATAACGCAGGACGGCAAAGCCGGAAAAGAAGAAATCAGGCGTGCGTACAGCGAACAAATAGGAAAGACGGACAGAGAATCATTCGGAAACAGCGGCAAACTGAAAATAGAAATAGCCGAGGACAGCCCCTATTATAAAATAGAAAACGGAAAAATAATATCAAAATAAGTCGTGAAAAAACAAAACTGCATAAAAAATAGACAAAAATGCAGTTGACAATCGGAAAAATTTAGTGTATTATAATAAGGATTAGGAGTGTATACCTTCATGAGCGCAGACAACGAGCTTATTTCAAAGGCGAAAAGCGGCGACGACAGGGCTTTAGGCGAACTGGTCGAGCGCTATATGGACTTTTCCAGAGAAAAAGCCAAGGGCTACGCCTCGTCGGGGCTCGAATATGACGACATCGTTCAGGAGGGCATGATCGGCTTTCTGTCAGCGTTTCACTCCTACGACCCCGAAAGGAACGCTTCGTTCAGAACCTACGCCGGCGTATGCATGGATAACAGAATTATAAACGCCATAAACGCCGCCAAAGGCAAAAAGCGCATCCCCCGAAACGCCCTCGTCAACATCGACGAAGCCGAGGCCGAAAGCGGAAACATAGCCGCCGACCCCGAGGAAATGTTCCTCTTAAGAGCGCAGGCGGCGGAGATACTCTCAAGAATAGACAGCGAACTTTCGGATTTCGAGAAAAAGGTGTTTCATCTTTTCTTCGGCGGCCACAGCTATGAAGAAATAGCCGAAATCACCGGAACGGCTCTCAAAAGCGTCGACAACGCCATGCAGAGAGTCCGCAAAAAGCTGAGATAAGCGCGCGAGCGTTTATATATATGCCCATAGCTCAAGTGAGCAGAAAATTAAACGGTGCAACTCCGTTGTGGGTAATAAAAATCAAGCGAGGTTAAAAACATGTTTGAAGACAAGACTCTCATCTGCAAGGAATGCGGCGAGGAATTCGTATTCACCGCAGGCGAACAGGAATTCTATGCCGAGAAAGGCTTCCAGAACGAGCCTCAGCGTTGCAAGAAGTGCCGCGACGCACGCAAGAACGCTTCCAGACCGGCAAGAGAGATGTACACTGCTACGTGCGCACGCTGCGGAGCAGAGGCAAAGGTTCCCTTCAAGCCGACAGAAGGCAGAGATGTCTTTTGCAGCGAGTGCTTTGCAAAGATGAAGGAAGAGGCAGAAGCGTAATTCACCATTGTGTTGCCTCATTCAAACGGAAACGCCCGATATTTTATCCGGCAGCTTTGCTTGTCAAACGTAACACACGATAAAGGCTTTCACACCGCTCCGCTCGGAGCGGTGCTTCTTTTTTTGCGGACGGCTTTTTGCGGACGGCTCACGCCGTCCGCCCGCTGCGCGACAGCGGGAAGTCACTGCGCCGGCGGCAAAAGGTTTCCCCGAAGGGGAAACGACGGCGGCTGCG
>USMJ01000194.1 GCA_900555805.1 uncultured Oscillospiraceae bacterium
GCTTTGTGCTGAACCGCCCCGTTTTTTATGTGGGTTGAGTGCGGCGCAGCCGCATAAGCGCCGACCGAGCCGACGGTCGAGAACCGCTACTGAATCGCGTCGCTTCCCACCGCTCGCAAAACTTCCCCAAAGCACACACCGACCCGTACCGCAAAGAAAAAACAAAACCGAACGCAACACGAATAGGTGTTTTGTCCGATTTTGGATGAGTGTGAATTTTTTAATTGTTGACAGCACAAAAAGCGCTGTATAGAATTTTGGTGACTTAAAGACTGAAAGCCGCCTTGAGCTGTTCCTTGACCCTCTCGGGCTTGAGAAGAGCGAGAACGCCGAACAATACGGCGCAAAAGGCGAGGGCGATAAGCATGGTTTTAAGCCCCGATTTCGCGATTGCCGCGGCGACGGTGAAAACGACAAGAAACGCTCCTGTCGAAAGGAGTCCGAGCGCGCTGTGAAGAAGACGGCCCTTCTCTTTGAATGAGTATATAAAATAGAAAAGCGACGAAAATGTCATAACAGCCGGAACGCCGTAGACCCAGAGCCAGCCGACCGAGGATATGGAGGCGGCGATACACACAACGCAGGTGCAAAGGCATAGCCTGAGAACATATTTCTGCGGAAATGTCGGGTGGTATTCGAGAGGCTCGTCTAAAAGAGCCTTGTCATATTTCGGATATTCGGCTGTCTTTATGCCCTTGAGCTTCGGCTCGTCGGGTGAGGCGTCAGCTCCGCAAAGCGGACATTTTGTGTATTCTTCGCCGAGATCGACGTTGCATTCATTACATCTCATGTAAGCCACCTCTTATTCGTATATGTTGCTTTCGACTCTGACGTTTACGCCGTCTTTGGCGAGGAAGCGGAAGAAGAATTTCTGCTTTTCGACATCGGCGTTGTCGCTTGAGAATGTCAGGTTGAAAAGTCCGTTCACCGAAACCGCGGCGCAGCCGAAGTGAACGTATGGGTTGTCGGCGAGAACACCCTCGGCTCTGAGAACGTGCTTTGCCATTTCGGGCGGAAGAACCATCTCGCCGCCGTTCGAAATAAACGCAGTGTATGACTGCTGAACGTTTTTGTATGTATTTTTAAGAAACGCCTTCTTGATGGGGTAGGGGATAGGTCTGACGACCTTGTTGCTTGCCGCGCTGACGTTAGCGCTTATACATCCGATCAGGTATTCGCTCGATGCTTTCTTTTTGAGCTTGCCTCTGATCTCGTCGCATATCTCCTCGAACGTGACGTCTTTTCTGCCGTGCGGATTGAACGAAACGTCGGTCATGAAGACGAAGTTTCTGACCGTGCTTGACGGGAATCTGCGCCTGAGGTCGATCGGGACAGAAATGCTGATAGGCTTGTTAATCGGCTCTTTTTCGCAGCTGTTGAACATATAGATCATCGCCGCCGTCAGATATTCCGTTATTGTCAGGTCGTATTTCTTGGCGACCTGATGAATGTTTTCGACGGTGAAAAGTCCGTGAACCAGTCTCGAATAGTTCTTGATGTGATGATTTTCGTTGAGGTACACATCGACTTTCTTCGGATTTTTGGCTGAGAACTTCGGATCGTAGTAGTCATAGTAACTGTCATGCGTTTCCTTGTCGAGCGGCTTGTCGTTGACGTCGAGAACCTTTTCCGTAGCGGGAATATTTTCACCGCGAAGCTCAAGGTAACGGCGAGTGAGCGTAGTGAGGAAAATTCCCGTGCCCGTTCCGTCGGTGAGACTGTGGAAGACCTCCATGGCTATTCTGTTTTTGTAGCAGAGAATGCGGAAGCAAGGCTGATCCGTTCCGTCGAGTTGCATGGGTCTGTAAGGATATTTTATGTCGTCGTGGACTATCGGAACTGCGTCCGTTCTTTCGAAATAACTCCAGAAAACGCCGTCACGCAGCGTTACGCAAAAGCTTGGGAAACGCTTTGCGGTGTCCGCGAGAGCCTGCTGAAGAACAGCTTTGTCGATTTCATGGTCAAGAACGATCGCCGATCTGTATGTGCGGCACCAATCCTTGTAGCGAGCCGCGGCGTACAGCGTCGAGGCATTGTCTATCTTCATCCACGGCTTATCCGTGTGAAGCTTTTCGTTTGTCGGTTTGCTCATTTATATCACCTGCGATTTAACTTATAGCCGTAAGCGTCATATTATACGCTGAAAGAATATACACCTTCATCGGCACATGAAAACAGGCGGTAAACCGCCTAATACCATTATAATACAATATCTTCCGCTCTAATGTCAAGGAAAAACAAGATATGCCATAGCTGTTATAGTTATGTCGAAAATTCGACAAAATTACCGAATATGTCCAAAAACATACCGCTCATGCCAAAACGGTTGAAAAAATACGAATTCTGTATAAAATCAGGTATAAACCGATGTTGTATATAGGTTAATATTAACATTGACATTTAATAGTTAAAAGTGTTAATATAAGGGTGTGCTAATCGACAATTTGTCTTTATACGACAAAAAGCAACAGATTGCCGTAAAATGTCCCATACTATTACAAAATGTTATAGTATTAACAATTTGTTAACGAATATGTTACAAGTTGTATGTATTCTACAAATATAATCAAATAAATTAATATATTTTAATTTTTACCGATTTCTTGTTAAAGGAGTTACTGCATTGACACAAGAGGAGCTTAAAAAACTAAAGCGGATTGACTTGCTGGAAATGCTGATAGAGCAGGGCAAGGAAAACGAAAAGCTGAAGAAACAGCTCGCCGAGGCGGAAAGCGAGCTTGAAAGCCGGCGTATAGCCATTGAAAACTCCGGTTCCATGGCTCAGGCGGCTTTGCGGCTCAACAACGTTTTCGAGGCCGCCGAAAAGGCCAAGGAACAGTATGTCGAAAATATCTTCTCAAGAGACGTTTCACAGATTGATATCGAAGAAGAAGTCCGAAACTACTGTCTTGATATGATAAGCAACGCCGAAGAAAAGCGCATTGAAATCGAAAACGAAACAAGACTTCGCTGTGAAGAAATAGTCAAAGAATCAAAGAAAAAAATATCCGATTATTACGCCGAGCTTTCAGGCATGGCAGGAAGCGAAAGTGATGAATAAACCGAAACCGCTCTTTCGATCGGAGAAAGGCTGAAGATGAAACAAACGAAGGTCGGCAAAGTGCTTGACGCTCCGTCGGTGCAGCAGCTTGAACAGGAGCTTGAGCGTGAAAAGTATAAAAACCGATTTCTGAAGACCTTGCGAAACACGGTGTTCACATTGGTGACGGTCGCGGCGGTCGCCGTTTTGATCGCGACAATATGGATGCCCGTTCTTCAGATCTACGGCAACAGCATGACGCCTATGTTAAACGACGGCGAGATAGTGATGTCGCTGAAAACCTCGAAGATAAACAAGGGCGAAGTAATCGCATTCTACTATAACAATAAGATATTGATAAAGCGAGTCATCGGAAATTCAGGCGACTGGATAAGAGTAACCGATAACGGCGACGTTTATGTCAACGACATACTTCTCGACGAGCCTTA
>USMJ01000195.1 GCA_900555805.1 uncultured Oscillospiraceae bacterium
TGGTAATAAAAAAATGTATCCAGTTCAAAAAAAGGATATAAACGGAAAAAATATTTTTAAAACTGAAACCGGAAAATTTTTAAATTGTGATCAGTTCTGGAAAAATTTAGGTGGGAAAACTTCTTATGCAAAAATACAAGATGATTATAATAAATTCATTACTGAAAAAGGTTATAATCTCTTTCGTGGTGTTATCGGTGATAATAAACATCATAAGACTAAAGCCGAAAAAGAAATTGATGATTTAAACGAACAAATCAACGAAATGAAAAAAGAATTTGAAAAAACTTAAAAAAGTGCTTGACAAAATCGGAGATATTAAACTTCAAAATAAGAAGACATTTGCCGAGTACGTCAAAAAGACAACGGGCGTCGAGCTTGATCCCAATTCAATATTCGACGTTCAGGTCAAGAGACTTCACGAGTATAAGAGACAGCATCTCAACGCGCTGAACATCGTCGCGAAATATCTCGAGATAAAAGAAAATCCCGACGGAGACTATGTTCCCCATACCTATATCTTCGCGGCTAAGGCGGCTTCGGGCTACTTTATGGCTAAGAAGATAATCAGCTTTATCTGCGCCCTCGCGGACATGATAAACAACGACCCCGACATGAGAGGCAGACTTAAGGTCGTCTACCTTGAGGACTACAACGTCACAATGGCTGAAAGGCTCATGCCCACGGCGGACATCAGCGAGCAGATCTCACTTGCCGGTACAGAGGCGAGCGGAACGGGCAACATGAAGCTGATGATAAACGGCGCTGTCACTCTCGGCACGCTCGACGGCGCAAATGTCGAAATACATGAGGCTGTCGGCGACGACAATATCGTCCTCTTCGGTATGAGAACGCCGGAGGTCAACGAGGTCAAGAGAAATGGCTACACGCCGATGAACTACTACATCAACAACCCCGAGCTTAAGAAGGTCATCGACTTCATTCAGCAGGGCATCAACGGAAAACAGTTCCCCGAGATCGGTAACACCATAATCCACCATGATCCTTATATGGTACTCGCCGACTTCGCGGACTATCGCAACGCTCAGAAGAAGATCGACGAGATCTACCGCGACAAAGACAGGTTCAACAGAATGTCGCTTATGAATATAGCCGGCGCAGGTCGCTTTGCTGCGGACAGAGCGATCAACGAATATGCGAGAGACATCTGGCACGCCGACAAGGTTGTTAAGTAATAAGCAGGTTCGAATATAAAGAGGGTAAACGGGAGAAGCGAAGCACAGTCTCGGCAGGGGAAAGTGCGTCTGCTTCTCCCGTTTTCGGCTTTACCCAATGTTTACAAAATTAAGAAATTGTATAGAAAAACTTACAATTATTTCGCTCTTTTCGACTAAATGACAGAAAAATAACAATCTTTGTGTTACAATTTGCACAAAGATAGGCAGGTTTCACTAAAAAATTGCCTAAATGGTTGAAATTTTTTAAACTCTACTGTATAATATTCCGAAGTATTATTATATTTTTATGATAACGATAAAAATTGAATTTGAGGTGTTTGAAGGACTATGGATTCTAAAACTTTTGGCTACATACTCAAACGAATTGCGCTTGCGATTTTGACCGTTTGGGTTGTCATCACAATCACATTCTTTGTCATGCATGCCGTTCCGGGCGGCCCATTCACAAGCGAAAAGGCGATATCGGCTGCGGCCAAGGCTGCGCTCGAAGCGAAATACGGACTTGACAAACCCCTGTTTGAACAGTATTTGAATTATCTTAAAGATATAATAACCAAATTTGATTTCGGTCCGTCTCTTAAACAGAGAGGAAGAGACGTTACATCTATAATCTTCGACGGCCTTAAGGTTTCCGTCAAGCTCGGTCTCATCGCCGCGTTTATCGCTCTTATTTGCGGCGTTGTTCTCGGCGCGATAGCCGCTCTGAGAAGAAACAAGGTCATCGACCGCATTATTATGGTCATAACCACGGCGTTCGTTTCCATGCCGTCGTTTATAATGGGATCGCTGCTGTTGATTTTGTTCGCGATCAAGTTCCATGTTCTGCCGGCTAACGGCTCGACGACTCAGGGCTTGATCCTGCCGGTCATTACTCTTGCGCTGTACCCCATGGCTTACATCACGAGGCTGACGAGATCGTCGATGCTTGACGTTCTCGGTCAGGACTATATCCGTACGGCTAAGGCAAAGGGCGTCTCGGGCAAGAATATCATCTTCGGCCACGCTCTCAAAAACTCCCTTATTCCCGTTATCACCTATTTCGGACCCATGCTTGCCTATATCGTCACGGGCTCTCTCGTCGTCGAACAGATCTTCGCGGTACCCGGTATCGGCAGAGACTTTGTCACGAGCATAACAGGCCGAGATTACACACTCATTATGGGTACAACAATAGTTCTCGCGACTTTGATAGTTGTTATGAACCTCGTGGGCGATATTCTTTATAAAGTTATTGACCCGAGAATCAATCTGGAATAAAATAAAGGAGGTTAAAGACATGAAAAAAGCGCCTTTCAGCATGCAGGTGGATTTAGATCAGTTTATCCCTGCGACAGCCGAAGATAAAGCATATATGGTGCAGATGCGCCCGTCGTCAACCTTCTTTAA
Source organism: uncultured Oscillospiraceae bacterium (assembly GCA_900555805.1). Classification (GTDB taxonomy): domain Bacteria; phylum Bacillota; class Clostridia; order Oscillospirales; family Acutalibacteraceae; genus UBA6857. Next base: position 2,586 of record USMJ01000195.1, read on the forward strand.
GGACGGCGTAAAGCGTCTGGCTAAAAACAAGATCGCCACGATCAGCTTCATAGTTATAGTCGTTATAACTCTTTCATCTATATTGATACCGTTCTTCTGGCCGTATGACTACGGCACGCAGCTCGGTATATCAAAGGGCAAGCCCGTTGACTCATCCTACTCAAACCTCGCTCCGTTTGAATACGGCGAGACCGAGCAGGCGAGAATAGCCAACGGCGAAAAGGTCTTCCCCCATATCTTCGGAACGGATCAGGCGGGCCGTGACTACTTCATCAGAGTGGTCTACGGAACGAGAATTTCTCTCGCCGTCGGTTTCTTCGCGAGTATCATCGTTCTCATCATAGGTATGCTCATAGGCTCGATAGCTGGCTATTGCGGCGGAAAGGTTGACCTATGGATAATGAGATTTGTCGATATCATATATTCGCTTCCCGATATGCTTATGGTTATCCTGCTCGCTTCTGTTCTGAAGCTGACGCTCGCCCCGGCTATCGAGGGAACGATACTCGCCAGAATAGGCAGTAACATCATCAGCTTGTTCGTCGTCTTCGCTCTGTTATACTGGGTCTCGATGTCCCGACTTATCAGAGGTCAGATACTCTCGCTGCGTGAACAGGAATATGTTCTTGCGGCTCAGGCCACGGGCGCGAAGGGTAGCTGGATAATCAGAAAGCACCTTATGCCCAACTGTATCAGCGTTGTTATCATTTCAACGGCTTTACAGATTCCGAATGCGATATTCACCGAAAGCTACCTTTCATTCCTCGGTCTCGGCGTTAATGCGCCGATGCCGTCGCTCGGCTCTCTTGCGTCCGACGCTCTTAACGGAATAAGCTCCTACCCCTACAGACTGGTTATTCCCGCAATCGTCAT
>USMJ01000196.1 GCA_900555805.1 uncultured Oscillospiraceae bacterium
CCGCCCGAGACGTTAACTCCCCCCTGCCCGAGAACTGTGTCGTACCCATCGGTAAAGCCTTCGATAAACTCATCAGCCTGAGCAATTTTGCAGGCGTTTCTGATAGTCTCGTCGTCAGCGTCGGGATTGCCCCAAAGGAGATTTTCCTTGATCGTTCCCGAGAACAGGACATTGTTCTGAAGAACCATGGAAACGCCGGCGCGAAGGTGATCGAAGGTGTAATCCTTGACATTTCTGCCGCCGACCAAAACCTCGCCGTCGCTTACATCATAAAGTCTCGGGATGAGCGAAACAAGAGTGCTCTTCGCCGAACCCGTCGCGCCGATAACGCCGACGGTCTCGCCCGAATTTATCTTCAGATTTATATTGCCAAGAACATTCTTTTCGGCTGTCTCGCTGTATTTGAAGTTAACATTTCTGAACTCGACCGAGCCGTTTTCGACTGTGAGAGACTTGTCCGCACCGTCGTCGGTGAAGGTCGGCTCCGCGTCGAGAACCTCGTTGACTCGCTTTATCGAAGCTCTCGCCATCATCATCGACATGAATATCATCGTGACGGTCATGAGAGAAGATATGACCGATGAAATATAGCTGACGAACGCATTGAGAGAACCGATCTCAAGCGCCTTGCCTGCCGAATCGTATATCGTCATACTGCCGTTCCAAAGCGTAATAATCATACAGCCGAACATGATTATCATGAGTATCGGCAGGTTGAGCATGAGAATTCGCTGAGCGGACATTGTAGCTTTATAAAGTCCGTTGTTGGATTCGTTAAACTTTTCTCTTTCCTTGTCCTCACGGACGAAGGCTTTGACAACTCGAATTCCGAGAAGATTTTCCTGAAGGATCTTATTGAGATAGTCCTTCTTTTCAAGCATCGCCTTGAATTTCGGAACGACCATGACGCCCATAACCGTCAGAACTATGAGTATAGCGGGAATTATAACTATGAATACTTTAGAAAGATTTTTGCTGATACCTATCGCGTACACCAAAGCATAAACAAGCGTAAACGGCGCTTTGATGAAATAGTTAAGAGCCATCTGGAAAACCATCTGGATCATGTTCGAGTCGGTGACAACTCTTGTTATGAGCGACGACTCCGTGAAATTATCAAGATTTTCGAAAGAGAAATCCTGTATCTTGTTAAACAGAGTGCAGCGCATATTCGCCGTGAAACCGAGGCTCGCTATCGCAGTGCATCTCGCCGCAATGAAGCCGCTGAACAGCATAAGGAACGAATAGAGAAGCATTATTCCTATCTGTTTCACAAGTATCCCGAGGTCGCCTGTTTCGGCGCTCTGCGGTATGTAATCATCGATTATTGCGGCCATTATCTTCGGGAGCTGAAGTTCAAAATAAACTCCCAAGAGAACAAACACCGGCGACAGTAAGGTGAACAGCCAGTTGCCTTTGACAAACTTCAAGTATTTTTTCATATTTTCGGAAATTCCCCTTTCTCCCGTCTGACGGATCGCTCCGTCAAAATCAGGCGAAGCTTATAAACAATGTGGCAAAGCCGAAATAGATAAGAAGCGAAACGGCGTCGACTATCGTCGTTATCATCGGTCCCGCCATAAGCGCAGGGTCAAGTTTTAACAGCTTAGCGAGTATCGGCAGCGTACATCCGATCATCTTAGCGACCATAACGGTGCAGATAATCGAAAGACAGACAACGAGAATAACGCTGTTTGAGGCGTCATTATGAAGAACATAGCGCAGGATTATCATTCTCACCGCGTTAGCCACCGCCAGCGTCACGCCGCACAAAACCGAAACTCTTATCTCTTTCCACAGTACCTTAAAATAGTCTTTTATCTCTATTTCGCCGAGGGCAAGACCTCGGATTATAAGCGTTGAAACCTGGTTGCCCGAGTTTCCGCCGGTATCCATGAGCATGGGAATACACGCGGTCAGACCGGCGACCATGGCGAGCTTAGCTTCAAAATTTTCAATTATCTGACCTGTCAGCGTCGCAGACACCATGAGTACCAAAAGCCATATAATTCTGTTTTTGGCGAGGGTGAAAACGCCCGTTTTCAGATATTCGTCCTCGGAGGGATGAAGAAGAGCCATCTTCTCAAAGTCCTCCGTTGCCTCTTCATCGATAATATCGACGATATCGTCGATCGTGATTATACCGACAAGGCGATTTTCCTTATCGACAACGGGAACTGACAAAAGGTCATATTTTTTTGCTATGGCGGCAACGGTTTCCTGGTCGTCAAGCGTTCTGACGCTGATGATCTGTTCGTCGTCGTCCATTATTTCTCTGATCTTCTTGTTCTCATCGCTGAGAAGAAGCCGTCTCAGCGGCAAAATTCCGACAAGATGGCGGCTGTCGTCGATGCAGTAGCAGGTATATATCGTCTCCTTGTCGACGCCCGTCGCTCTGATGTGGTCGATAGCCTCTTTGACATTCAGCCTGTCATGCAATTCGACCATCTCTATCGTCATTACACTTCCCGCAGAATTGTCGGGGTACTTCAAAAAACGGTTTATCGTCTCCCGCGTCTCTTTATCCGTGTTCGCGAGAACTCGCCTGACGACATTCGCAGGGACCTCCTCAAGGAAGTCAACGGCGTCGTCGACGAAAAGGTCATCCATCAGGCGTTCGATTTCCTTGTCGGTTATCGACTGGACTATCATCTGCTGCCAGTCGAGGTCGAGGTAGGCGAAAACGTCCGCCGACATGTCTTTCGGCAGGATTCTGAACACCATGACCGCCGTTTTTTCGTTGTCGATAAGCATTATAAATTCAGCTATATCGACATAATTCATCTCAACAAGATGCTTTTTCAGCTCTTTGAGATCGTTGTTTCTGACCAGTTCAAAAAGCTGGTCGAAAGCTGAAGTTTCATCCATAAATATTGCCTTCTTTCTTCATGCGGTCATCCCGGACATGAAGAAGCGGCTAAAGCCGAATTCGCCCGGAATATATCGCATACGGTTTTGTTTAAACTTCGAGGATTAGCGTCACCGTTATCCAAGCGAATCCACCACCTTTTCAAAAATTGCTGTGCGGCTGAAGATACAGTCACATAGCATATATTTTACACTTTAAGGACGATTAAGTCAAGAAAAATAGAAATGTCTTAATTAAAAAACATAATTCAAAATGTGTATACCAATATTTTTCTTGTGTGAACATTTATTATTCGGTACGCGCGAGTGTGTTCGCGCAGAAAAACACACGGCAGCCGATAGCGACTGCCGTGTGTGAATTTATGAAATTTTGGTTTCGGCTTATGCCGCCAAAGCGTATCTCTTTTCTTCGGCCGCCGTTCTCGGGCACATACCGAGAGCGTTTGTGAACTCGCTGTTGTCAAAGCCGAGAGAAGAAGCGATAATTCTCGGGATCATAAGATTTTTGATCTGGTCGCCGTTGACGATGAAGCT
>USMJ01000197.1 GCA_900555805.1 uncultured Oscillospiraceae bacterium
GTAGTATGAAGCTTCCGTACCTGCGAGCTCGGAAGCGACGCTTTCTATATATTCGTCGGTCTCGTAGCGGCGCGAGGTCGGTTCATAGAGGTGGAATCCGCCGATGACCGCGGTCGGGTCGGCTCCGATGATCTTCTTAGCTTCGCGGACAATATTCACGACGCCCGAATGAGCGCAGCCGCAGACAAGGATCCGGCTGTCACCCGACGAAACGATAAGATTTTGTTCATGACTGAAATCGTCTGGCGCTATCTTGCCGTCGTATTTCACGAACAGATTGCCGTCCGATTTCGGCAGAGGGAACTGTCCGAAAACATCCGAAAACAGCGTCAGTTCGCCGTCTATCACACAGCGATCCTCCGTAAACACAAATCTGTCGCCCGACACAAGCTTTCGGTCTATTCCCGCGTAAAACGGAATTCCGAGAACCTTGACATAGTGTTCCTGCGCCGCCTGAGGACGAAGATAGATCTTCGCTTTTTTGTTCGCTTCCAAGAAATATTTCAAGCCGCCGCAGTGGTCAACATGACCGTGGGAAATAATTGCGACATCGACATCGGATATATCCTCGCCGAGTTTTTCGGCGTTTTTCAGGAACAGATCGTTCGGCCCCATGTCGAACAGTATTTTGTGATTTTCGGTTTTGATATAAAGCGAGAGCCCGTGTTTGCATTTTAATTTTTGAGCTTCCTTTGTGTTTTCTAACAATACGGTTACTTTAGCCATAAATTTCATCCTTTAGTGAATTTGGAGTAGTCTTTTGATAAAGCCGCTTGAATTTATACAGACGGCTTTTCACATTTATAGTTGATATCGGCTAGGCGAGCCTGCTTACATAAATTCCTCGTTTGAAGCGTATACTGCCTGCCGTCCTTGATGAAGTGTGTTCCGCACTGACGGAACTCGAAATCTACATTGTTTCTTATGCATTGCTCGCGAATGTCAAGCACCCAATCATAATCAAGCGGTCTTGCGTTTTTATCCGATTCTCTCCCGACGACAACGAGCTCGACGCTGTCTAAGTAAGGCTCTAAGTCAACGCGCTCAATCAGCGGCTGAACGGTGATACACTTATGTTTTATCTGCAGGGAGCTGAAAACCGACAGCTTTTTATCCGCATTGCGCTGATTTTCGACCGTACAGCAAACGATGACATTTTCATATCCGTCTCCGTCCTTCTTTTTTCTCGCTGCGCCGCGGACTGTCATAATAATCACAATGAGCGCCATTGCTAAGCATAAATATAGGATTGAGAAGTTTGTTGATTTTCATATTATTGTACTCCGAGTGAATGCTTGCGGCGCGTTATGCGATTTGGATTCTGAACGCATTTCGGCGCGTACTTTTTCATCTTTATCTTCTTTATTTTAGTCAGAGCCTATCGTTTGGTAGGCTCTGCGCCAAATAAACAGCGGCCGCGTCAGAGCGGACACGGGCCGCCATAATGAATTCAGTGTGGTGGTTTTATTTCTTCACGCCGGCAAGCGCGAGGAATTTTTTGTCGGACTGTATCGCCTGAGTCACGAATTTTCCGTCGCGGAACAGAGCGTATGTCGTGACAGGGGCAGGAACGTTTTGAGCTTCCTCTTTGGTCGTGATGTGGATCATTTTCAGGGGAACGCCGTTTTCCGCCGTAGCCTCCTGCACTCTCGGCACCCAGTAGTAGGTGAACGGGCACTGGTCGGTGTAATAGAGGACGAAGCCGTCGCCGTCTGTCTTCGGGCTCTTGGCGCACTCGCGGAATTTCGGCGGTGCGGCGTCTGGGACCAGCGGCAAATACATAAGGTTGATTCCGCATTCCGAAATGTCGGCGACCGCAAAACCCTTGTGTAACAAATATTTCGCGTCGGAAAGAAATTCTTTCTTTCTCCCCTCGGAAGAAAGAATGCAGACGCCTGTTTTGCCCTGAGCTTTTGCGTCGCGGATACACTCGTCAAGCAGGTCGTTTGAATAGCCGTGGTCTTTCATCGAGCCCGCGATCCACAGACAATTGATATAGATATAGCCGTCCGCTTCGATCGGAACCCACGCGTTTTCCGCCGGGATATATTCGATGAAGCACTTTCCGCGCTCCTCGCTTCTGTAGAAGACAAGACCTTCGTCAAAGCGCTGCTTCATCCATTCTTTTTTTACAAGGCTTTGTTTTCCCGACATGGCGCAACAGATGTGTTCTTTGTCTATATTGTCTTTTGTGATTCTGATGTAGTTCATTTTATGCTCCTTTACATGCGTCTTGCGGTGCGTCGTTTTCGCCGATCGATTCGGAATTTGACGGCGCGTACATTTTAAAAAACTGTTTGACATGGCGCTCTATCAGTCCGATCACTTCCTCTTCGCGTATCGGTTCGCGGTCGCAGAGATTTATCCAGACCGAGATAGGCAGGCAAAGCTGAGCCGCCATGATTTCAGGGTCGTCCCTGATAAGCTTTCCGCGGCGGATGAGAAATCCGACAAGACCCGTGAAATAGCGCATGACGTCCGTATAGTTCTGCTTGGTTTGCAGGGCTTTGAGCTTAGGGTTCTGGAACTGCTCTATGGTCAGCATTTTACGGGATTTGCTGATTTGCGGATCATGCAGGATATAGCGCATCTGACCGACTATCATCCGCAGCGCCGAATCGGGCGTAATGTCCTGCTTATCCTTTGTGAAGTCGGGATCTTCCCAATCCGCCCGAGCGAAAATAGAGTGTCTGTCATACTGCTCCAAGGTCGTTTCGACTAATGCGTCGAGGATTTCCTTTTTGCTTCCGAAGTGGCTGTACATAGACGCTTTTCGGATGCCGACGGAGTCCGCGATCTGCGAGATAGAAGTCGCCTCATAGCCCTGAATCGAGAACAGATCCAAAGCCGCATCCAGAATTTTCTGCTTCGTGTTGCCCTTTTCCATGTTCCGCTTTCCCCCTGCTTTTGAAATGTCGGTATAATTATAGCTACCGAACGGTTGGTCGTCAAGTGGTCGGGTGAAAATTTTGAAATGTTTTTGAGGTACGGGTTGGTATGAGCGAGGAGTGGGTCGGGTGCGCGGCGGCGCGGCAGCCGCCCTTCAGGGCGGTGAGTGCCGCCGCGCAGGCGCGAGCGTACCCTCGGCGGCGCAGCCGCAGTGGGTGCCCGAGCGGTTGCGCCGCTGCACGGAATTGCGGCTCGCAGGGATTTACAGGTTCGGTTGAAGGCGGCGTAGCCGCAGGCATTCGGGCGCGTACCCTGCGCCGTTAGGCGTAGGGTGCCGTACGAACGGCGCAGATGTAACCGGAAAGCAGATTAAAACTTACGGCTGTAATCAAACCGGCGGAGGTTCTTCTTCAAATTTTGTGTAAAC
>USMJ01000198.1 GCA_900555805.1 uncultured Oscillospiraceae bacterium
CTGTTTTGGAACTGCGATGCCGCCCCGGAACGGCGGCGGCGAGCATACAAACACAGTCAGCTTTACCGTGACACAAAAATCCGAGGAAATACATTCCTCGGATTTTTATACTATATCAAAATTTTCAAGATAGCCGACCCACTCGTCTATTTCGGCATAGTCACCCTTGCCGAGAGCCGCAGAGTACAGCGAAAATGCGTCCGGGAAATTCTCTTTCATGGCTTTGAGCGATTTCTTCGGGCCGTGATAATCTATTCCTGCCGCGTCGCAGAATATTTCCAGACTGTCGACGAGAAGCCAGTGACGGCGGAAGTTTCCCTCAGCGTCTCCCCTCTTCGTTCTCTCGAGCATTTTGCGGCACCATTCGATATCGCTTTTTATCTCCTGCTTTGACCGCTTCGGCTTAGCGGCAAGATATTCGTTAATTCTGCTCTTTAATTTTGTGCCGATACCGTCCGTGTCGAGAATTATCTTCCCGTCGAAAATCTGAACAAAATCTTCGCAGTCAATGTCGCCGCCGAAATATGATTTCGGATATACGAACATATCAAGGCGTACCCCGTCAAAAAGCGAACCGTCGTGGAATATGTCATGTGTTTCGGAGATTACAAGGGCGTCAAAATCGCTGTTTTCATTATTCGACCCGTCGGCGTAAGAGCCGTAGATTATAACGGTGGCCGGATCGTATTTTTCTTTTATGTAAGCTGTGATTTTCTCAATATTCATAAATTCGCACTGTCCTTTTCTATAACTTTATCACAGTTTCAGCGCGAAATCAACATCAGTTGTTCTTGAATTTTATGACGGATATTCTATGTTTTGAGCGGTCGTTTTCGTTTCGGATGAGCATAAAGCCGAAGACAGCTATCACGGCAAAGGACACGGCGATGCCTAAAATGCTTGCGTTGCCGCCGAACGCCGAGCCTATCTGATATATGCAAAGCGACACGCCATAGGCGAAAAACGTCTGATAAATGAGCGCGAAAGCCGTCCATTTCGGCGAGTTCATCTCGCGCTTTATTGCGCCGACCGCCGCCACACAAGGGGCGCAAAGCAGGTTAAATATCAGGAACGAATAGCCCGAAAGCCTGCTCATTCCGCCGAAGTCGAGAACGCCGAACACGCCGACTATTTCTTCCTTTGCCAAAAGTCCCATGAGGGTCGCTATCGCCGCCTTTGCGTTTCCGAAGCCGAGCGGAACGAAGAGCACGGAGACTGCCCTGCCCGTGGTTCCGATGAGGCTTTTTTCGAGCGCCAAATCGGCGAAGAAGCCGAAGCCGCCACCCGAATATCCGAAGTGCGAGCCCACCCAGACGACGATTGACGCGAGCAGGATAACCGTTCCTGCCTTTTTGATGAACGCCGAGCCTCGCTCCCACATTGAGCGGAACAAATTTTTGACTGTCGGAAGTCTGTACGCGGGGAGCTCCATGACGAAAGGCGACTGACTGCCCGCGAATATTTTTGTCTTCTTGAGGGCGGCTCCCGACAGCGCGACAGCGAGAATTCCTATAAAATATGCGCTCGGAGCGACCCACGCCGCGCCCGAAAACAGCGACGACGCTATCATGGCTATAACGGGAAGCTTCGCGCCGCAGGGTATGAACGCCGTTGTCATAACGGTCATGCGCCTTTCGCTGTCATTTTCTATCGTCCGCGAAGCCATAATTCCCGGAACACTGCACCCGGTACCTATAAGCAGGGGTATGAACGATTTTCCCGAGAGACCGAAGCGCCTGAAGATTTTATCCATCATGAACGCTATCCTCGACATATAACCGCAGGCTTCGAGAAAAGCAAGAAACAAAAACAGCATCAGCATCTGCGGAACGAAACTTAAAACCGAGCCGACGCCGCCGATAATGCCCTCGATTATCAGCCCTTTCAGCCGCAGATCGCACCCGACCGAATCAAGGAAGCCACCTACAAGAGCCGACAAGCCCGTGAATCTCGCTCCGAAAAGTGTGAATTCGTCGCCGAACACGCCGTTCATGAAATTTGTCGCCCACTTTCCGACGGTCGAAACCGACACGAAATAGACAGTGAACATAACGGCGGCGAATATCGGCAGGGCTAAAAATCTGTTCGTCACTATCCTGTCTATCTTATCCGAAAGACTCGTGCTTTCGTTCGTTTTCTTCTTTCGGCAGGCGGATACTATCTTTTCGACGGCGTTATATCTTTCGTTGGCGATGATACTTTCGGAGTCGTCGCCAATAATATTTTCTGCTCTTTTTATCTCGTTTTCGATTTCGAGAATGTTGTCCTTTTGTAAATTCAACTGCGCGGCGGCCTTCTCGTCTCTTTCGAAAAGCTTTATCGCGTACCACCGACTTTTATTCTTATTCACGCTCACAGCGACGGATCTTTCAATCTTCGAAATCGCGGATTCGACCTCGGGCGAAAACCTCTGCGGCGTGGGAACATCGCGGTTTTTCGCCGCTTTCAGAGCCGCCCGAACCGTCCCGTCGATACCCGTTTCTTTGAGCGCGGACACCTCGGTGACAGCGCATCCGAGCATTTGAGACAGCTTTTCACAGTCGATTTCGTCGCCGTTTTTTCGGACAATATCCATCATGTTGACGGCGACGACCGTCGGGATCTCAAGCTCGGTCAGCTGCGTCGTGAGGTATAGATTTCGCTCCAAATTCGTGCCGTCAACAATGTTGAGTATAACATTCGGCGCACCGTCAAGCAGGCAGTTTCTCGTGACTATCTCCTCGGGCGTATATGGCGAGAGCGAATATATTCCCGGAAGATCCGTCACGGTGACGGATCTGTCGGTTTTGAGCCTGCCCTCCTTCTTTTCGACGGTCACGCCCGGCCAGTTCCCGACGAACTGATTTGAGCCCGTCAGCGCGTTAAAAAGCGTGGTCTTGCCGCTGTTCGGATTCCCCGCGAGCGCAATTTTGATTTCCATACAGCCTATTCCCCCTTGTCCGTTTCTTAATTATATTTCGGACTTCGGGGAAATATGTGTTTTAAATCGCGCCGTAAGCTTGAAAAAAGACCGTGCCCAAAATCAGACGAACACGGTCAGTATGTTTGATTTTATGCCCACTTTTTGAGGACTTCACTCGGCAGAGGGGGATACCGTCCGAGGACACTTCCATCCATTCGTTGCCGTCCATCTTGGTGTCGTACCAAGCCCTGAGCCGTTTGGCTGATTCTTTCTGTAGCATATCTGTTTTCTCCTTTTTGAGGATAATAAAAAAGGCAGATAGATTTTTGATTTCTATCTGCCTTGCGTATCGGATATTGAATTTTCAGGAGTTCAAGTCTATCCACAAAAGGAAAACGGCGATTTCACAT
>USMJ01000199.1 GCA_900555805.1 uncultured Oscillospiraceae bacterium
GGATTCGCCGGAACGATTCAGGCGTTCGTCCCGAACGAACTTGTCGGCGAATACACGGACGCAATGAAAGCCGTTTTCGGCGACGATTCATGCTACATACTGTCAATAAGACCGATAGGCGGTATACAGTTTGCCTAAATTGTCTAATAAGTATAAAAAATTATTATATTTATGAATAGTTTATTGATTTTTTTATCTGTAAATATTACTATATAATTGTATCAAATCGGCGAAGGAGCTATTTTATGAAGAAATTTTTCAAAACATTTATTACGCTGATGCTTTGCGTCTGTATGCTCATTCCGAATGCGGCATATGTCTCGGCGGCGAAGCTCGGTCAGGTCAAAAAGCTCAAGGCTTCCGAAACGACCGCAACAACAGTCACGCTGAAGTGGGATAAGGTTTCGGGCGCGGAGTCTTATCAAATCTACCGCTATAACGCGTCGTCAAAATCATGGTCAAAGATAAAGACGACTTCCAAGACGTCATATAAGGTCGCCTCGCTTTCAACCGCGACGACATATCAGTTCAAGGTCAGAGCCAAAAAGGGCAGCCAGACAGGCAAGTATTCCTCGGTTCTGAAAGCTTCGACGAAACCGAACAAGGTCAAAAATCTGAAGATAAGCTCGGTTACGACAAATTCTCTCAAGCTTTCATGGTCAGCCGTCAGCAAGGCGAAGGGCTATCAGATCTACGCCTACAATTCTTCGAACCACAAGTGGTCAAAGATCAAGACGACTTCATCAAAATCATACAAGGTGACATCACTTGCTTCCGGCGGTTACTATTCCTACAAAGTCAGAGCGTACTATAAGGTCGGCGACAAAAAGATCTACGGTTCGTTCTCATCTTCGGTCGGCACTATGACCAAGCCGGGCAAAGTCGGAGGACTTAAGTGCGTCGACGCGACCGAATCAGGCTATACGCTGCAGTGGAATAAGGTCAACGGCGCCGACAAATACTATATTTACAGGCTTAACGGAAACACATGGAAATATTACGGAAGTACGGATAAGACCGATCTTATTATAAGCGATATCTCGGCTAAGAAGGTCAGATACAGAGTCAGAGCCGTCGCAATTCTCGGTGATCAGAAGTTCTACGGTTCATATTCAAATGTCGTTACGGCGCAGTCAAAGAAAACAAGCAACACAAATCCCGACACACCGACAACGAAGAACGATCCGGACGCACCGAAGAACTTGACCTTAAAGGCCGATCCCAACGCTAAGAAAATCAAAATTTCTTGGGACGCCGTCAAGGGCGTCAGCGGCTATCAGGTCTACAGATATAACGCGGCGAACGGTCAGTGGACGCGTATAATTACGACCACAGCCACAAGCTGCACATATTCTGTCGACGAAACAGGTGTTTACACCTTCAAAGTCAGAAGCTATGTCAAGAAAGATTCCAAGAAGTATTACAGCTCGTTTACACCGCAAACCGACGTGTACTATAAATCAAACACTCAAAGCAGCAACGACACCATAAGCAAGCTCGAAAAGAGCGGCATTCTCGGATATCTTTATGATCCCGTGAATAAGTGCTTCTACACTTCAAGCGACCCGTGGCAGAGAAACTTCGGTTTCAGCCCGATCTATGACGCCTGCGCTCCGTTCACGATCATGTTCTATAATACAAAGAGAATGAAGTTCTACTACGGCGGTCTCGACTGGATGATCCAGATATGGAAAGGTCAGTACGGTTGGGTATTCATCGGAGCCGAGATGGGTGTTTATACAAAGGATCCGAAGTTCAATTTCGCCGGATTCTATGCCTGCGCGAGCGACGAAAACCTTTTGAATATGTCCATGGTCCTTTATCATAAGGATAAAATTATCGTCAACCGTCCCTACGGCGCATATTGGTGGTGCACGGGCTTTGTTCCCGGAGTTCTGCCCTCGGCTATTCTCGGCGCGCCGGTAGGCAAGATCAACACCGATTCGCTCACACTTGTCGGAAGAATTACGCTCAAAAATGAGACGATGGCTGTTGCTTTCGTCAAGGCTCTTGAAGAAAACGGCTTCGTCTACGGCAAGACCTATATCAAGAGCGGCGCCGACGTCATCTTCACATGGAAATAATTCTCGGAATATAATCATAAAAATCGGATAAAATATCAGCGAGGCCTTTTGGCTTCGCTGTATTTTTATATTTGGAGGACTTTATCATGGCATGCAATCACAACCCGAACAAGAGCATCGGCTGCACCGTCGCTTCATGCAGACATCACTGTGACAGCGAAAATTATTGCTCTCTCGAAAAGGTTTCCATCGGAACACACGAGCCGCATCCGACCGAGTGTCAGTGCGTTGACTGCGAATCGTTCCAGCAGAAATAACAGCATCGCCGAGCCGCCGTTTTAAGCTTAAACGGCGGCTTCGCTCTTGCAAAATCCTCCGTCTTGGTGTAAAATATCAGCCGAGGGGGAATAACATGTATCTTATTTTATTTTGGCTGACCGTTGTTTTGCAGGCGGTCTGTCTGCCGTTCTACATAGACTTTCGCTTTGATAAAATTCCATATAAACTACAGAAAATGATATGCTCGACGCTGTTCCTGCTTGCCGGATTTTTTGCTTTTATGTACGCGGGCAAGCCGACTGCTTATCCCGTACTTATAGGCGCCGCGTTTGTAATGTCATGGATAGGTGACCTTGTTTTGTCGAGCTCTTCGAAAGGCGCGCAATTTATAATCGGACTTGTCAGTCTCCTTATCACCCATGTCCTGTTCGTGACAGCGTTTTGCGTAGCGGGAAATCGGGCGTACGGCGCAAAATATGTGACCGTTTATGAGATCTCGGCCGCCGTTTTGATTGTCGCCGTTTTATATATCGTCAGTCGGAAAGTCAAATTGGAACTCGGAGAAATGCTCATCCCGGTTCTGATTTATGCGGCGGCGATTTCCATGATGACCGTCAAGGCGGTGAGTGTCGGATTGTCGGCGATAGCGTCGGGGGACGTGCGCGCATACTTCATATTGTGTCTGATGAGCGCGGCGGCGTTGCTTTTCGTTTGTTCGGACGCGATGCTCGTCGGGATAATTTTTAAAAATAAGCAAAATCAGAAAACCGAGCTTATAAATATAGCAACATATTATATTGCTCAGATGATTTTTGCCGGAAGCATAATGCTGCTCTCATGAATTTTGCCTATGCTTTTTGAGCAAAAAACTTAAAATTTCGGCAATATTCTTGAAAAAATGACCCATAAAATTTACGAAACTGTATTGTAAAAAATATTTTGATATGTTAAAATAGACAAGGTAATTTGGATTTTTATGTCCAT
>USMJ01000200.1 GCA_900555805.1 uncultured Oscillospiraceae bacterium
GAGATGGACGTTGAACTCATCACTCCGATCGCTATCGAAGAAGGTCTTCGTTTCGCTATCCGTGAAGGCGGCAGAACAGTTGGTTCAGGTGTTGTTATCGCTATCAACGAATAATTTATGCTTGGCGTGAAGTCAATCGCGACTTCTCACAAATATAAATAATTAACCTTTTAGGTACGAACGACCCACAGCTCATCAAAGGCTGTGGGTCGATTGTATGTCGGTGCAAAAGTTGAACTCAGACTTTAGTATAGAGCCGCAAAAAACAACCCTCCGCAAAATTTGCGGAGGGTTTTAGACTGTATTGATATGAACAGACTTACTTGAAATTCTCTTCGGCATACTTTTTCAGAGCTTCAAACGATTTCGCGCTGATGTCGTGTTCGATTTTGCAGGCGTCGGCGGCCGCGGTTTCCTCGTCCACGCCGAGACGCATCAGGAAGTTAGAGAAAAATGTGTGCCGCTCATAGATTTTCTCGGCTATTTCCCTGCCTGCCGGGGTGAGCGTGATATAGCCGTCCTTGCCCATGAGGATATAGTTTCCCTTTTTGAGCAGACCGACGGCTCGGCAAACGCTCGGCTTGCTGAAGCCCATATATTCGGCGATGTCCAGCGAGCGGACTGAACCTTTTTTAGATAAAACATAAATAGTTTCAAGATACATTTCGCCTGATTCCTGCAAACGCATGATGAAGCCCCCTTTGCAGTGTAATGATCGCCGTTTCTCCCAAATCGACAGTCAAACCTATTAACATATATAATACCACTGATTTACGAAAATTTCAAGCCCACAGGGCGTAAATTGCAAATTTGCGAAATTTTTAATATTTTCGTAGTGATTTACATTAAATGCTATATCCCGAATGCTGTTTTGCGGTACACCGTGATTTGTGCGTCGGCTTAGTGTCGGAAATGTGAGTGAAGCGAGTGCCGCCGACGGTACGCTCTCGGTTCGCCGCGGCACTCGCTTCGCTACCGCGCCGCCGCTTCACCCCAAATCCGCCCACGATCTTCCCCAAAGCACTCGCTTCCCCGTACCAAAATGCACAAAACAAAGTGTTAGTCTCGGCTAACTATTTGTTGACAGTGCTGAAATCGTTGCGGAAGCTAAAATTTTTCATAAATTTCTATTGACATCCGTGTTGTATCATTGTATTATATGTCATGGTTAGCGAGGGCTAATCGGTGAATTCCGTAGCTGCGCTGACATTTTTAAGAGATTAGAGTTAGCGAATGCTAATAACGGTGTAAAGTGAGGGATAAGTTATGATGCCACTGTGTCTTGCAGACGTCGGTGAAGAAAACACCATCAGAAAAATCGGCGGTAGCCCCGAAGTCAAGAAACACCTTGAAAATCTCGGTTTCGTCGTCGGTGGAAGCGTGAAGATAATCAACACGCTCGGCGGCAACGTTATCGTCAATGTTAAGGAGTCGCGAGTCGCGATAAGCGAGGAAATGGCGAGAAAAATCATGGTATGACGGCGCTTTGCCTGAACATATAGTGATAATGTATAAATAGCAAGGGAGGATAAATCATGAAAACTCTTAGAGACGCTAAAATCGGTGAAACCGTTAAGGTCGTTAAGCTCCACGGCGAAGGCGCAATCAAACGCCGTATTATGGACATGGGCCTGACAAAGGGCGTTGAGGTTTACATCCGTAAGGTCGCACCGCTCGGCGATCCGATCGAAGTAACCGTTCGCGGATATGAGCTTTCGCTCAGAAAAGCCGACGCCGAAATGATCGAAGTTGAATAAATTATGGAGGGCTTGACCCTCTTAAATTAAGATTTACGATTAGCATAAGCTAATCCGGAAAGAGAGGATAAGTTATGGATATAAGAATTGCCCTTGCGGGCAACCCGAACTGCGGTAAAACAACGCTGTTCAATGCGCTGACCGGCTCGAACCAGTTCGTCGGCAACTGGCCCGGCGTCACGGTCGAAAAGAAGGAAGGCAAGCTGAAAAAGCACGACGGTGTCATCATCACCGACCTTCCCGGTATTTATTCGCTGTCTCCGTACTTGCCGGAGATGGGGGACAGGGCGTTAGCAAAGCAGAGGCCGACGACGATGGCCTGCGCGTTGATATGCTGCGCAAATTCCAGCCCCAGCACGTAGACGCACAGCCACTGCATCAAAAACGACATCGCGACATAGCCCAGCATGATCGGCAGGACGTTGCGCGGGTGGCTGCCCGAGCAGGCGCAGGAGAGCATGCAGAAAATGCAGCCGAAGGTGACGGCATTGAATGCTGCTCCGATCACATTATAGTACAGAACGATGAACAGACCGTACACGCCGACATTCATCAGAAAGACGGCGTTGCCGTACTTCTGCGCAAAGTCGGCACCGTAGCCGCTGTCCTTGATCAGCGCCCAGTAGCGCTTCGGCGTTGCGCCCAGCACGAGCGCAAGGACGATGCACAGCCCGAACAGGACAAAGCAGAAAATGTTTGTGACCGGCCACGAGGCAATGTCCAGACTGGTCGTCGCACTGCCGGGAACGGGAACGCCCAGCACCTTATACAGCACCGCCCGCAGGAAAAACGCCGTCAGGCCGAGGGGGATCGCCGCGTTATAGAGCGAAAAGCCCCGCTGCATCTTCGGCGAATGGCCGAGGCCGAAGGGGAGCAAAAAGCCGATGAAGATGCCGACACCGAGCGCCAGCAGCAGCCCCGCCCAGTGGAAGCCGACAGCCTCCTCGTGCGGATAGCGCAGCAGCAGGTCAGAGATCAGCGGCGCAAGGCCGGTGGTAAAGAGCATGGCGTTGACCTGAGACGCGGGGCTGACGCGCTTGACCGCGCAGTACAGCAGCACGCCGACAAAGCCGAACCATACGTTGACCAGATTGATGCCCCAGAAGGTGAAGCCCGCCGTCAGCACGAATGCGAGGAAGGACACGGCGTTGGCCTTGACCTTCGGCAGACAGTAGAGCACGGTCAGAGCGAGGCAGACCAGCCCGGCGTTGAGGAACGCGCCGGCATAGCCGCCGTTGTCAAAATTGTTGGTGGAGACCTTGCAGGTCAGCCTTTGAATGTTGGCGAAGCCCTCGAGCATCGTGCCGCGGTCGGGCATGACCACGGCGGCGACGAGAAACGCCAGCGTAAAGAGGGCGAAAACGAGCTTTAAAAAGCCGCTTTCCTCCATGTTCTTCAGCTTAGTCATGGGAAAACCACCTCGGAGTTACGCGCGTTCGGCGGCCTCGATGACGTGCTTCATCAGAACGGAGGTGGTCACGCTGCCCACGCCGCCGGGGACGGGCGTGATCGCC
>USMJ01000201.1 GCA_900555805.1 uncultured Oscillospiraceae bacterium
GCCGCCTGCCGCAGCCATCATTATCGTGTTCTTTACCCGTCTTTCCGCGGCGGAAAAGAAGCCTTCGTCAGGGCAGTCGAACATGAGGGTGCTCCCATCGGCGGAGATGGCGGAAATCTCGTCGAGCGTTTTTTCTATTTCGTCTGCCGACAGATAGTATGTTACGCCGAGCCACGAGAAAAACGTCTTGCGTGATGGGTCAAATCCGCTGCCTCTCAGCTTCTCCGACAGACTGTCTTTTGTGAGATCGACGGGGACAAACGTAAGATTTTTCGGAATGTCCCACCCCGCGCGTGCAACGCGCTCCATTTTATCGCTGCCTGTCGCCGGGTGGTCCGCTTCGTAGACCTTGTGCTTTGCCATAAACCCGCGCTCGCGAAAGGCGAATGTGTCAAGCCCTGCGCCGAGGATCACATATTGCTCGGCCCCGGTTATGACGGCGGTCTTCAGCGCATTTTCGGTGTATGCCGCGCGGCAAAGCGGCGACGGCGCGATATGAACATTCACGATTCTTCTCAAAAGCTCTTTCGGTTCCTGCGTTTCGGTGTCGGTATTCGGTTCAAAGGACCTCGCTCCGCCGAGGATATAGCTCTGAACGGCGGCATATTCTTCCTCGGTCATCAGCTATTTGGCAAGGCTATCGGCGAAAACGGAACGGTCTTCATTTTCCGCGTGAAACGCCCGTCCGAACGAACTCATCAGGGCGGTAATACTTGATTTGTTATTCATTTTTTGTTTTCCTTTTCATTTCTTCTTTATAATTAAATCTGAAATTCTCATTTTGTTTTAATCGGATGTCTGATAACGGTTTTCGCTTTTCGGGCGCTGTTTTTGCTTCCTCCGTATCACGCCTGCACGGTCTCCCGAAGCGTCATGACAGAGCAGCCCCTGCTTTCATAATATTCGAACATCTCGGGCAGCTTCTTTTTGTCATAGCTTGTGACGCAGTCCGACAGCACATGAACGGCATACCCCTTTTTCGTCATATTGAAACAGGTGGATTTGACGCACGCTATGGCGTCGGCGCCGACGATATAAAACTCCGTGATGCCGCGCTCCCGAATGAAATCGGCAAAAGCCTCGCTCGTCAGGGCATTGGCTTTTGACTTGATGAAGATATTTTCGGATACGACTTTCAGCTCGGGCACAAGCTCTGCGCCGCACGTGTCGGGCTTGAATGTTCTCGTTCCTGCCGATAAATTGTTATGGCGAATATAAACGACCTGCATTTCCTTTCGGCTCGCCCAATCTATAGCCTTGTTGACTTTTTCGATGATCTCTCTGTAATTTTTCGTTATGTCATTTTGAAGGTCGATTACGACCAGCGCGATGTTATTCATAAAATATTCCTCCGAATTTTTTGGATTTCCGCGTTCGGTTGACTTCCGCCGAAAGCTTCGCCCGACCGTCCCGGAACAGAAGATATTTGGGGTACGGGTAAGTAACTGCTTAGCCGAATAGGTCGATCGGCGCGAACTCTCCGCTTTGTCAAAACTAAATCGATGGAAGTTATCCTCCGTCGGTATAGCATCCGTTCGCCGCCGAGATCCGTCCGGCCTCTTGCACGGATGAACGCGGTACACGAAAACAAAAGCTTCCGTTTTCTGATTTCAGCGGCGGTTTTTTATCGCCGCCGGGTTCTTCTGACGCTTGTTTTCTTTCATAAGCTTTCGGTAAGAATTCCATCTGGCGGCGTCCAGAGTTCCGTCGGCCAGAGCCTTTTGAATGGCGCATCCCGGTTCCGAAGTGTGGGTGCAGTTCGAAAATTTACATTCGCGGGCTAAATCTTCGATATCCTGAAATGCGGTCGCGATACCCTCTTCACTGTCCCACATTCCAAGCTCGCGCATACCCGGGGTGTCTATCACAACCGCGCCGTTCGAAAGCTCGATCAGCTCCCTGTGGGTGGTCGTGTGCCGTCCCTTGTCGTCTGTTCCGATCTCGCCCGTGGCGAGGCCGTCCGTTCCCGTCAGCCTGTTGATAAGCGTAGACTTTCCGACGCCCGACGAGCCGAGAAAAGCGACCGTTTTCCCCGGGAGAAGATATTTCTTCACTTCGTCATAGTCGCCGTTCAGAGACGAAACAACCAGTATGTCCGCGTCGGGGGCAACAGTCCGCACCTCGGACGCTTTGATGCGTACGTCACGGCATAGGTCGGCCTTAGTCAGAACCACCACCGGCGCAGCGCCGCTGTCGTATGTTATGGAAAGATAACGCTCCAGCCGCCTGATGTTAAAATTATGGTTCAGCGACATGCAGATAAGCACCGTGTCGATGTTCGCGGCGACGACCTGCTCCTGCTTTTTAGGTCCCGCCGCCTTTCGCATAAAGCAGCTCTTTCGCGGAAACAGGGCTTTGATGACCGCCTGATCCTCTCCGTCCTGCCACGAAGCAAGCACATAATCGCCCACCGCCGGGTAATCGGAAACCGCGGCGGCTTCATATCTGAATTTTCCCGAAACCGTCGCCGTTTTAACGTCCGTCCCGTTGCTGATTTTATACATTCCTTTTTCCTGTGAAATAACTCTTGCGCGTAATTCGCTTATTTTTATTCCTCCGTTTTTTTCCGAGCCGCCAATACCGCGCCTGTGTACGCCCGATTAAGCTGAGAATTTATAGTTTCTTCGTCGTATTTCAGCGAGTTGTTGGCGATGATGCTTGCATACCCGTGAGCGAACAGAAAGACCGTCAAAAAGACATTTTTCGTCTGTTCCGCATTCATGTCCAAAGCGCTCTGCATAGCCGAGAGGACAGGGGCAAGCTCTTCGGCTTCTATCAGTTCGGGCAATGTCGCTCCGTCGAAATAATCCGACCGGAAAAGAAACCTAAACAAATGCGGCTCCTCTATCGCGAAGCGGATATAATTCATACCGATCCCGAGCATGGCACCGTCGGCGCGGCGCTTCGGAGCCATAATATATTCCGAATGATAGCGGTCGGCCTTCGCGTAGACCGTTTTTTTCAGTTCTTCGATCGTCGCGAAATGATACATGACGGGCTGAGTGGAACAATTCAGCTTTTCCGACACGGTTCTCGCGTTGATATTTTCCGCGCCTGTTTCACGGGCGACCGCAAAGGCGGCGTCGACGATCATTTCCTTTGTGACTTTAATTTTTGCGGGCATGGTTCTACCTCCATATATAATTTGGATTATATATAACTCGGATTATATATCGGGGTGTGAGGCTTGTCAATGCCTTGGGGGAAATGTAAGGGGAGTAGTACAATAAAAGTAGAGTCGACAAACACCCAAAAAG
Source organism: uncultured Oscillospiraceae bacterium (assembly GCA_900555805.1). Taxonomy (GTDB): domain Bacteria; phylum Bacillota; class Clostridia; order Oscillospirales; family Acutalibacteraceae; genus UBA6857. Next base: position 3,258 of record USMJ01000201.1, read on the forward strand.
CTGATAGAATAGA
>USMJ01000202.1 GCA_900555805.1 uncultured Oscillospiraceae bacterium
ATAAAGATCCAGCACCTCCAGGTCGACCTCCTCGCCCTCGCCCAAAAAGAACAGGTCAAAGAAGTCTGCTATCGGCTCCGGATTGCAGGCGCAGGGACCGCCGGCGAAAACTATCGGCGTCAGCTCATGTCTGTCCTCGCTTCTGACGGGCAGACCTGCAAGATCGAGCATATTCAGAATATTGGTATAGCTAAGCTCATACTGCAAGGTAAAGCCCAGTATATCAAAGTCCTTTATATTGTCTCCGCTTTCATGAGCGAACAGTGGGATATTGTTCTTCCTCATCTGTTCCTCCATGTCGACCCATGGAGCGAACACTCTTTCGCACCAACAGTCGTCGCGCTCGTTTCCGATAGCATAGAGAATTTTCATGCCGAGATGCGACATTCCTATTTCATAGCTGTCGGGAAAACAGAATGCGTATCTCAAATCGACCTTGTTTTTATCCTTGATAACACTGTTAAGTTCTCCGCCCGTGTATCTCGCAGGCTTTTGAACAAAAGGCAGCACTTTTTCAACGCTCTTATTGACCATTTTTCGTCTCCGTTCAGATAATATATTTGAAAATTTAAATTCAACATTTACACATTTTGCACCCGACGGATATTCCCCATCGGGTGCAAAGTCAGTTTAAGATTATAACTTCAGCGTACGCTTTCAACGAGTGAGATGTATTCGCTGACAAGCTTTGAGGCTGTGTTCTTGCCCATGGATACCGTCAGGCACCATGAATCATCTTTGAGCTTGCCCGTCTTCGGGTCGTATTTGTAGCCGACGACCGAATATGTGCTGTCGGGGCAGATATAGCCCGCCGCGTCGTTCATCAGGTCGAAGAGAATGACGTCTTCGCCGAAAAGCTTGCGCAGTGACGGATATCCGAAATTCTTGATTCCGTATCCGCCGACGAGTATTTCGCTGTAGGTTTCGCCGGGGCTCATGAGGATCTTAACCTTTGAGCCGAGCTCCATATAGCCGATTTCGCTGAGCGAATAATACTTTTTCGTCTTTGAATTGTATTTGATGTTGTTGTCGGCGAGACCGAGCTTGATGAGAATCTGCGCCGTGCTGTTCTCGACCTCGAAATTGACCTGCTTCATGCGGACGTTCATAGCCGCTTCGACGGGGACGCTTTCGACCGTGTCAAGTCCGTCATACCAGACGGTATAGTCTTCGTTCGCGGCGTATTTTTCGACTCCGAGAAGGTCGCCCATTTCGGTGTTCAGCTCTTTTCTGCCCTGTTCGTCCTCGGTCATTCCGAGACAGATATATGCCATCTCATAGCCGTATCTTATGACTTTATCATGCTGGCTGAGTTCCAGTCCGTCGTTTGAATTTTCAAGTCCGCAGGAGTTGACGCCGACATTGCCCTGAATGAAAACGAAGTTGTTGTTTGTCTTATTCACGAGCTTTTCCATATAGTAGACGAAGTCGGCGGAAAGGTCGGTCTTAAGTTCGTTGTCATAGCTTGTCGCTTCGGGATGCGCTCCGAAAGAAGCGATAACCGTTCCTCTTGAGCCGTCCGACGGAGCGAACACCAATCTATACATATCCGTGTCGCAGGCGTAGGGCGCCGTTCTTCCGTGGACATAGTCGGATATGTTTGTTCTCGCGTATTCGAGAGTTCCGTCTTTCATGTCGTTATAGGCTTCCTCTATGCTCTGCTTCGTGCGCTCGATTATAGTCTTGAGATAATCCTCGTTCACGCCCGATTTGACCGTTGTCAGTCCCGTCTGTGACAGAGCGTTGTTGAGCGAGGTTGTCAGGGGGGCGTTCCATACGCCCTGAGAGTCGATTCCCATGTGTGTGTGGATAGCCGAGACATTGATCGCCACGATGTTTTTCTCTTTGGCGTACCCGTCAACGGCTGCTCTTATTTTCATAACGTCGGTGTTTGAAAGTCCGATACAGTCGACGGAGCAGAAAACCGCCGAACCTCTGCCGGTGTTATCGTCGAGGATAACGGTTCTGACCTTGAGATCCTCGCTGTTTCCGTCGTCGTCCTTATATGTCTTTGTCGCGTATCCCCACGGGCAATAGCTTCCTCTGGCGTATTTGAACCACACGCCGAAGTCGTCCGGTAAGATCGACTTTGAACCGTATCCGACTTTCCAGACGCGCCTGTCCGTGTTTGTGTCGATAAACGTTTCGGTTCCTTTATAGAAGGTACCGCTCGAATCACTGCTATCCGTATCTTCCTTGACGAAGGACAGATTCGGAATGAGCCGACTGACTATTTTCAGTAAGACGTCATTGACGAGAAACTGTAGAATATCGCTTATCGTCTTGGCTTTCTTTTCCATTTTTTCGACATACTCCTGCGAGAATGACGGTTCGTCGTTCGCTTCGTTTTCGGCGAAAGCCGGAAGTCCGAGCGAAAACAGCATCGCAAGACAAAGTATGATTGCTATGCTTTTCTTCAGAAGTTTATTCATATTGTTCCCTCCGTTTTTGATAGGCTGTCCGACTTTTAAGACAGTCCCCTCTTCTATCAAAGTGTAACATAATTTTATCACAATTTCCAACAAAAACAATGAAAATTTAATTTTTTCTTATATACTTATCAAGATAGTTATGATAAGATAATATTTAATATAGAGTATTGTGGTTAAATTTCTCCGCAAAACCGACTTGTACCCCATAAAATAAGGGGGCATGGCTCAACCGAACACCGAACACAAAACCGAAAGGATTGATAATATGAGATTACTTAACGCTGAGGAAATGCGTCAGGTCGAACAGCACGCGTCGAAATTCGGCTTAAGCTATCAGCGAATGATGGAAAACGCCGGAGCGGCAAGCGCGCGCAACATACGAAACGTCCTCGAAAAAGGTCAGGGCGGAAGAAGAAATGTCTGCGTCGTCTGCGGCAAAGGCAACAACGGCGGCGACGGCTTCGTCATCGCGAGAAAGCTCAACGAAAACGGATACGCCGTCACTCTCGTTTTAGCTAACGGCTACCCTCAATCGCCCGAGTCGGTGTACATGTATAAAACGGCTCTCGAAATGTCAATCCCGACCGTATGGTATGACGCGGACAAGGTCAAGAGCATTCAGACAGTCAGAAACGCCGACGTCATCGTCGACTGCGTTTTCGGGTTCGGATTCTACGGCTCCATAAACGACGAACTTGCGATGCTCTTCAACGAGATGAACCATTCGAACGCCGTCAAATTTTCCGTTGACGTACCCAGCGGAGTTTACTGCGACAGCGGACTTCGCGCGGACCACGCGATAACCGCGGACTACACGATAGCCATATCGGCGCT
>USMJ01000203.1 GCA_900555805.1 uncultured Oscillospiraceae bacterium
CGCGCCCACTAAACCGCGGGCGCGGATATCTGCTCAACGCTCAGTCGGCGCTCAAGGCAAAACCCGCGGTTCGCTTGCGAACCGCGGGGCCGCAAGCCGCAGGCTTGCGGCGGTTTTCGGGACGAAAACCGTTTTGCCGTCCCGAAGTCAGATGAACCCCGGACTTTCTCATTAAAACTATACAGTCAAAAACCATCGGCTCAGCCGATGGTTTTCAATATCAATATATCTTATAAGTCTCTCCTGCGACAGTGTCAAAGCTTACGATTCCGTCTGTGAAATCGATTTCGACATCATTTCCGTCTTTGTCGGCTACACCTATGAATTTGCCTTTATAATACAATTTGCATTTTCCGCCGACATTCGACTTTACAGTGCCGCTTTTAAGAATTGAACCGCTCCATTCAAAGCCGACCTCAAATCCGTTCCTCGCCATCAGACCTTTGACCTCGCCGATGTTCCACTCCTTCGGGAGAGCCGGGAGAAACTCAATGTATCCTCTGTGGCTCTGCATCAGCATTTCGATCACAGCCGCCGTGTACCCGAAATTGGCGTCGATCTGGAACGGGGGATGATTGGTGAACAGATTCGGATAAACATTGGACTTGATGAGAGCGGCGATAAGCTCATAGCATTTCTCGCCCTCATGAAGTCTCGCGCATTCGGCTATTTTGAGCGCCTGCGACCAACCGGGGCCGCCGTTTCCTCTGTCGTTCAGCGATTTTACAGCCGCCTTAAACTCGAGATCGGTATGGAACGCATTGAACGGATACAGTCCCAAAAGGTGAGATGTGTGTCTGTGGTGGCGCTGAATTTTCAGTCGGGGATATGACAGTTTCGAATATCCGTCCTCGTCGAGCCACTCGTTGATCATGCCGTGCTTGCCGATTGTTATCGGTTTGAGCTTGGGGAGAATTTCCCTGATTTTCGCTATGATATCGCTGTCAACTACGCCGTCAAAGCCGTTAGCTGTCAGGGCATCGGACGCTTCGAGTACATTTTTGAAAAGATCTTCGATGATCGTCTGGTCATATGTACAGCCTGCCGTCAGAGGGCCGTGTTCGGGTGAAAGCGACGGTGAAACAGCGTATCTGTCGTTCTTTTCTTCATACACAAGTGCCTTGATCCAAAGCAGAGCGCATTCCTGCATGACGGGATATATCTTGTCCGCGAGCGCTGAAATGTCTTTTGTATATTCGTAATATTCGTAGCAGTTATGCATCAAAAATGCTCCGTTTGTCGGCGCCCAGCCCCAATGCCAGTCGCTTCCGGGATTTACCATTCCGAACGGATTGACCTGCGTGTGGACGACCCAACCTGTCGGCTTGTCGGTGTCGGGCGAGCCGTCGGGTTTGTTTTCGCCGATGCCCATGGTCTTGTTGGCGACATATCTTCCGGGCTTTCGGAGACCGTCGGCGAATTCAAGCAGGGGAACGGCGGTTTCGGCGAGATTAGCTGTGAAAGCAGGAAAATAATTCATTTGGAGATTTATATTCAGGTGATAGTCGCTGTTCCACATCGGGTTGTTTATCGAATTCCAAACGCCCTGGAGATTCGCCGGAAGCGAGCCGATTCTCGACGAAGCGATCAGCAGGTATCTGCCGTAGTCGAACAATGTACTTTCAATTTCGCGCTTGTTTTTGCCTCGGGAATAGCCCTTGAGAAGCGCGTCCGTCGTCTGGGTGAGGTCGCTCTGACCGATATTGAGACTGACCCTGCCCATGAGCGATTTATAGTCGGCGAGGTGTCTTTTGAAAAGCTGATTGAAGGTCATTTCAGATGCTTTTTCTATGTACCCGAGGCTTTCTGCTGTTGGGTCGACGGTGCGCCGATATTCGGGATATTCATAAGCGTAGTCCGTCGCGCAGCTCATGAGGATCATAGCCGTGAAACATCCCGTGACGGTCAGTCCGCTTTCGTCGGCGCTCACCGTTCCGCCCTCGCCGGGGATAACTCTGACAACGCATCCGTAGCGCAGCGAGTTTGCGTCCTTGCTGTTCTTCTTTCCGTCGCCGACATTTCCGTTGACCGTTCCTTTGAGGTACGCATCGGAGTTTTCATAGACGGTTTTACCGTTTTGTTCCGATTGGAGTGAAAGCGTGAAATCGAGCGTTTCTTCGCCGTAGGCTTCGAGCTTTCCGACAAAGACGTTATCGGGATAGCTCATGAAAAAGTGTCTGTTCTGTCCTGCGCTGCCCTTGTGTGTTGCGACCATACATGATCCTGTTTCGAGATCAAGATCGCGAAGATATGCGCCCGGCTGTGTGGGGACGGTGTTATTGAAATTTATATATATGTTGCCGAAAGACTGGAAAGAGCCGAAAGCCTTTTCGTTTCCGCAGAGCTTGTCCATCATGGAAACGGCGGCTTTTCTTTCGCCTTTTTCAAGTAAACTCTGAATTTCTCTAAATGTTTTTCCGTTGTCGGGATTATTTATACCGTCGTCGAAGCCTTCAACCTCCGGACCGCCCGACCAAAGCGTTTTTTCGTTGAACTGTATAAGTTCGCACTGAACGCCGCCGAAAATTTTGGCGCCCATTCTTCCGTTACCGAGAGGTAACGCCTGCTTTTCCCAACCGTTGTAATTATATGCCGCAGGTTCTTTATAGCAAAGATACATATTTATTCTCCTTAAAGTTTGAATTCTTCCGCGTCAAATTTTTCAAGCTTTTTAGGTCTCTTAGGGCGTCTTTTCAGCGGATCGTATTTATAATCGCGGCATGACGAGTCAAGCCTCATAATACCTCGGTTGACGCAGAGAATTTTCTCTCCGTCGGCGGCAAGCCTTCCGTTAGCACAGTTTTCGCATACCTTGCCGTAGGCGTTTTTATCAATAAGCTTTTGTTTCATCGGCAACATTCCTTTATTTTTATAGGCCGGGGGTATAACGGCACAAATATAACTAACAGTATAACATAACCGACTGTTTATTTCAACATTTGCGCCGCGAATTAAATGAGTAATCTCCGATAAGAAAAACGCAGCTTGTCAGAAGCATGGCGACGCTTATCGGGAACGAACTTTCGCTGACGGAAGAAACTATGCTTGCGCTCGCCGCTATTGTCGGTATATCCGTCGGAAACAGCTTCAACAGGGCGTCGCATATAACAAGTGATATTGACGCGCTCATAATTCTTGCCGTCAGAAAAAGCTTTATGTCAAGTCCTGCTTTTTTGATACAGTCGGCTATCTGACAGTGGACGGACAGTCCGCCCCACGCCGTTACGCCTGCGATAAGCGGCGGACTTGAAAACCGCGCG
>USMJ01000204.1 GCA_900555805.1 uncultured Oscillospiraceae bacterium
TCGTCCGACTTTCATCTCCTGGGGCGGGTGGGTGCCCGGCCAGGGCGGCAAAAGCTTCTTCGCTTTGCGAAGAAGTACGCGCGCCGCAGGCGCGCGCAGTTTCCGCTGCGCGGAAACCTTTTGCCACCCCGCGCACAGACTTCCCTCGGCGCACCAAATACGCCGCCCTTTCGGGCGGCGATTCCTGACTTTATATGAATTTTTCCCGGCCGAGCTTAGAAGTTACTTCCGTTCCAGCCCCAATTGTCTACTTCTTCATACTTGACATAGATGTTCGACGGCGCAATTCCGAGTTCTTCCGAAAGTATATCCGTAACTTCGGCTGTCATCCTGTCATAAGCCGATCTGCTTGCCGAGCCGAATAAGCTGACTTCGACCATGGCGAGCTTTTCGCTGTTGTCGCCCTTGAACCAAAGGCGGCAGTTGTCTCTAAATTCGAGCATAAGCCAGCCCTCGCTCTTTCCGAGAGCGGATATAGCTTTTCCGAGCTTTGCCTTGATGGCTTCTTCTTTTTCTTTCGTGATAGCGGTGTTTGTTGCTGTTGATATAAGCGGCATAACGTTTTCCTCCTTATTTGCCGAGATTCATGAGCATCATTATGAGAGCATACATTCTCGCGTAAACCTTAAGCGCGGTTCTTCTGACGATATAGAAAATATACTTCGTCATGTCCTTGCCGTCGGACTGTCTGACATCGAGAGCGATCGCGTTTTTGAGTATAGTCAGCAGGTTCTCGTTCGTCGAGAAGTTCTCGCTTCTTATCGCTGCGCCCCACTTTTCGGCGATCTCTTCAAAGCTGTCGTTTCTGATGTCGGCTTTTTCACATTCGCCCCTGCGGATGAACCATGTCGTGTTCGGGTCTTTGGATAATCCCTTGTATGTCCATGTCGTCCAGTTTGCGCCGGCTTCGGTGTAGCCGTTTAATGCGTAATCATAATATTCGCCCGAGTTTAACTCGCCGACTAAAAGCGGAATGTTGTATTTCTCAGAATACTTCTTGAGATCGGCTATATTATTGTCAATTCTGTCGGTCGTGTAGTCATAGAGATGAACTTCATACATGACATCGTTCCAGCCGTAGGCGAGGGGATCGGGGAGACGGTCGAGCCACCATATGGCCTCCATGATCATGACCTTTTCACGGTCAACGCACTTGACAGCCTTGTAAAGCTCGTCGTAGAAATCCCACATTCTCCGGAAATAGAGATTTTCGTTCATGTCGCAGCAGGGCTCGTTAAGAAGATCGTATGCGGCTATCGTGCCGTTGCCCTTGAAATGCTTCGCGACTTCTTTCCAAAGTTTGATTGTTCTTATGCGGTACTCCAGGCCCTCTGCTGTAAGCTCGTAAAGCTTGCTGCCGTTGACTTTTCCGCTGTGGTGAGCGTCGTTTTGATAGCCTGGAGCGCCATGCAGGTCGAGAATGACATAAAGTCCTCTCTTTCCGCATTCGTTGACTATCCAATCGAGTCTTGAAAAGTCGATCTCGCCGTTTTCGTTGAGCTTCCAGTTGCCGTCCTCGTCCTGAAGATTGCGATACCAAAACGGAACTCTGACGCAGTTCATGCCCGTCGAAGCGATATAATCGAGATCGTCCGCGGTGATCCAGTTATCCATGTATGTATCGAGCAGTTCCATAGCCTTGTCATAACCGAAGCGCTCGATAAGCGTGTCGTATATCTCCGTGCCTGCGAGTTCGTGTTCGTCGTCGCCTTCGGTTATTGCGCCGAGCCATTCCTCGAAAACAAGCCAGCCGCCGAGATTGACTCCTCTGAGCGAAACGGTGTTTCCGTTTTCGTCAACAAGACAGGTTTTCTCGGTGTGAAGCTTTGAAAGCGTTTGTTTTTCCTCGCCGTACGCACAGACTGTGAGCGTACCCGAAAGAAGTATCAGACACAGTAAGACCGATATGGCGGATTTGATTTTCTTAATCATAATATTTCTCCTTTGCAAAAATCGTCCTCAAACGACAAAATTTTCACTTTGTGTATCTCTCCGCAGATCTCGCTGCCGCATTCGGTGCGAACGGGGAGATAGTTTTCGGTGTAGCCGCCGAAACATCCGTCATGCGTCTTGCTTTCGAACAGGACGTTCACTGTCCTTCCTATCTGCGAGAGCATGAACTTGCGGCGGATACATTCGGTTTCTTCTATCATTCTGCGGCTGCGCTCCTCCTTGACGCTCTTTTCGACCTGCGGCGAAAACTCTGCGGCTTTCGTCCCTGGTCTTAATGAGTAGGGGAATACATGTACCTTTTCAAAACCGACGCTCTTGACAAATTCGAGACTTTCCCTGAAGTCCTCCTCGGTCTCCATTGGAAAACCGACCATGACATCGGTTGTCAGCGTGCAGTCGGCGAAATTCTCCCGAAGCGTCCTGCAAAGCTCCATATAGTCCTCCGCCGTATAGTGGCGATGCATATCCTTGAGCGTTTTGTTGCAGCCGCTTTGGAGCGATATATGAAACTGCGGACAGAGCTTGTCGCATTTCGCGAGCCTTTTTATAACGTCCTCGGTCAGGTGATCGGGTTCGAGCGAGCCTAAACGAACTCTTTTTATACCGTTGATCTCACAGGCGGCTTCAACAGCGTCGGTGAAACTAAGCCCTATGTCGCTTCCGTATGATGAGAGATTGATTCCGACCAGAACGACCTCAATATAGCCCTTTTCACTGACGGCTTTAAGCTCGGCTTTAAGTTCGTCAAGCGGCTTTGAGCGGACCCTGCCCCTTGATGTCGGAATTATGCAGTAAGTACAGAAACGGTTGCAGCCGTCCTGAATTTTGATGATTGCCCTTGTGCGTTCGTCAAAGGTGGTGATATCGCCGCCAGAAAAACCATCGCCTTTCTTGTGCTGCGAAACATTGAAAATGCGCTTGCCGTTTTTCATATATTCGTCTATTACGGCGACAAGCGACGAGTTGTTGCGGTTTCCGATGACTATGTCGGCTTCGGTCAGAGCCTTTGCGTCGTCGGGATAAGCCTGCGGCATACATCCTGTGAGTATGACCGTCGACTCGGGGCGGCTTCTCTTGAAGCGCCTGACCGCCTGCCTTGTTTTCTTGTCGGCGGTCGCTGTGACCGTGCAGGAGTTTATGATGAAAATGTCGGCGTCTTCGGGGTCGTCCGTTACCTCATACCCCTGAGCCGAGAGCGACTCGCTCATGGCTTGGGTTTCATATTGGTTGACCTTACAGCCGAGTGTGTAGCATGCAAATTTCATAAAACCACCAAAATCAGAGATTATG
>USMJ01000205.1 GCA_900555805.1 uncultured Oscillospiraceae bacterium
AGTGCCAGCCGGTACCGGTCTTTGATCTGCCCGAATCCCAGTATATCATTTTCCATATCTACAGTACTGATCACATAGGTACCGTCTCCACGCCGTACTTCCAACACGCCTCGGCTTACCAGTCCTTTTACAGCTTCTCTTACCGTACTCCGGCCGACTTTGAAAAACTCCGCCATTTCGAATTCATTCGGGATCTTCTCTCCGATCTCGATCTGCTTATCCAGAAGAGCTATGATCTTCTCGGACTTATGTCCTATCTGACGGCAGGCAAGCCCGAAGTCAGAGCATGGACGATAAAGAAAGGAACAAAAGCTCCCCAGGCGGCAGGTAAAATTCACTCCGACTTCGAGAGAGGATTTATCAGAGCCGAAGTTATATCGTTTGACGATCTCATAGCCTGCGGCTCAATGGCGGCGGCTAAGGAAAAGGGCCTTGTCCGCTCTGAGGGCAAGGAATACGTCATGAGAGACGGCGACGTTGTTCTTTTCAGATTCAATGTTTGATTTTTAATATCATCTTATCTACGGACGGACTGCAAGCAGTCCGTTCCTTTTCTATTCGCGGCCAGTTTGTGCGCTGAGGCCGGTTTGCCACCCCGCGCACCAACTCCCCAAGGCGCAGAAAGCAAGCCGACGAAAACAGCCGCCGCGGACGAAGTCCGGGCGGCATACATATAAGCTTTAATAAATCAGCCTTTCTTGCCTATGCTTGTGAATTTCTCGCTGATTATTCTGATAAGATGGTTGAGCCAGTCGAGAATTGAGCCGAGCAGAGCGCTGAGTTTGTCGTGTTTAGTCGTGGGCTTGTCAACCTTTTCGTTTGCGACCCATGCCTCTGTGTGGCAGTTATCCTCGGTCATGGCGGTCATTGCCCACCAGTCGGTCGGATGCTTGACCATGAACTGTGTTTCGGCGAAATCGTCAACCGTGAGCTGGAGGTCGCTTGTGATGACTGTTGTCAGAAGCATATTTTCCGCATAAGTCCACTCGGAATGTTTAATGCCTTTGACGAACCATGTGTTGTCGGGGAAAATGCAGGTCGAGGCGTCAACCTGTTTGTCGGGGGAAATATATTTTCCGAGACCCTTTTCGGTTTGAGCGGCTATATATTCTTCAGAAAGCGTGTTATATACCGTACCCGTGGTTGCACCGAAAGAGGAGCTTGAGGTTGAAACGAACGAGTCGGCTTTGAAAGAGTCAGGGGTATGAAGAGCTTTTTCTGCGATATTTCAGTATTTTTTTGTACTTTAATAATAATAATTTATAAATTGTTAATTGAATTATTTTGCTACTTGTGATATGGTTAATATATTGTATTTGTCGGCATTACTTAACCAACATTTTGGCGAAAATGACGAATTTCTTACTCGGTCGGAGCGTACCGAAAAGAATAAACCGACTGTGTCATAAAAACAGGGATAAGGAGAAGCTTTATGGAAACAGCAGTAAAAACGCAAAAAAACATCAAGATGAAAGAATACATACTATATATGTTAGCCGTATTCTTTTATACCAACATGACGGGAATGATCAATGAATACAGGCGAGCTTATCTCGTTGACGGTCTGAAACTTTCGACGAATCAGCTCTCGTTTTTCAATGTCTTCACAGGTGTTGCAGGCTTCATAATCACCTTCATCTGCGCCATGATCTTAGATAACAAAAAAATCAAGAACGGCAATAAATTCAAGAACTTAGGCTTGCTCGCCGCCGTGCCGTGCGGACTTATAACTATACTGATCTTCTGGACCCCGGGATTCGTCAGAGAAAATCCGATGGTGCTCATGGCTTGGCTCTGCGCTCTCGCACTTTTACAGAGCTTCTGTTTCTATTTTGGAAACACCGTCAGTATGGTCGCCGTCGTCATGTCGCCCGATAACCGCGAAAGAGAACAGCTCCTCTCGTTCAGAGGAATAGTCTCCGCCGTCGGAAACTCCGCTCCGCTCGTTATAGTCCTCGTTGTCGCCGCCATAACAAAAGCGGTCAAGGGCAATGAGGATAACGCCGTGAACTATCTTATATCGGCGATTATCTGCGGCGTTGTCGGAACACTGACCATGCTCTTGGGAATGTCCACCGTCAAGGAAAGAATAACATATAAAGAAGAAAAGAAAAATCCGCTTGAGGGCTTTGCCCTTGTGTTTAAGAATAAGCACGCAAGACGCGTATTATACAGTGAGTTTCTCAAAGCGTTCAGAAGCGTTGCGACCTTTATGCAGCCGTTTATCGCCGCCGCAATGCTCGGCTCTTCAAGCAAGACGCTCATCTTCGCCCTGCCTGTCGGAATCGGAACCATGACGGGAATGCTCATAATTAACGCCCTGCTTAAAAAGTTCACGTCAAGAACCCTCTATATCGCATCCGGCGTGTACTCGGTAATAATAAATCTCATCGCGTTCGGCGTCGGAACCCTTTATATCACAAACGGTCAGCCGCTCGCTTTGAATATAGTCTTTATCGTCTGTCTCTTCGGTACGGGCTTGCAGTTCGGTGCGTCAAACCTTCTGCCTAATATGTTCCAGGCGGATATACTCGACGATCTCGAGCTGACCACAGGAAAAAGACTCGACGCAACGCTTCCGTTCGTTATCAGCATTGGTTCAACGCTCTCCGGTCTTATCGCCACGGGTATAGTTCCGTTCATTCTCTACGACAATGCCGAAACAGGCTGGAAGTCCATAATCGGCTATCAGCAAGGCCTCGCCGACGGAACAATGCAGTCAACCAAAACAAAGATCATGCTCCTGTTCTTCTACACCGTCGTCCACGGAATAATGATGCTCCTTGCAGGCGTTCCGTTCATAACATATAAACTCTACGGCGAAGAAAGAGACAGGGTTCACAGCGAAGTTCTGAAAAAGAGAGAAGAAATAGGTTAAATATTTCTATGCGGTACAGGTGAGTTTCATCTGTACCGTGTTTTTTCTGCGCGGCGGCAGGAGACTCGAACTGTTCTACGGCTCACATGCCACATCACAGCTTTGAGCTTTAGACAGTTGTAGGTGTTTATACAAAATTTGGAGAAGAATCAAATCACAAGCCTGATTTTTTTACGGCATAGGGCGGTACTGCCCAAGCTCCGACGGCTAAACTCTGTTCAAATGTTTTAAGTTTTTATCGAAATCCAAAGTTTGATCTGCGGCGTCCGTACGGCGTCTCAGCGGCGAAAACGAGTCCCTGCGAAATTCAAGTCCGAGCTCGAATGCCCCGCGGCACTCACCGCCTGCGGCGGC
>USMJ01000206.1 GCA_900555805.1 uncultured Oscillospiraceae bacterium
AGGTGTTGATGCGCCGTACGGACGGCGCAGATCAGACTTGAAGACTAATTAAGATTTACGGCTTTTATCAGACTTAAAATGTTGTTACGCACAATTTCTGCCCATGATAAAATATTTTTTATACAATCAATTAGTTGCTATCTAATACTCATTACATATGATCCTTCACCGAAAATATATCCCCGCAGTCGGAGGAGATGAAGACAGCGGCGCAGGAAGCTTGCGAACAGTCGCGAACTTTCCCCGAACGGCAAGCATCGCCTGCGGCAGGCAAGAAACAGCACCCTTCCGCACCGCCGAAACTTTAATCCAACAGAAAAAATCAGCCGTACGCACAGACTTAGCGCGTACGGCCGAATATTATTCCGATATCATTCAACGATTTCAAATATGAGCGGTCTCGCTTCGGGCTTTTCATTCTTTATTGTGACAGCCTTGAGGAACTTTTCCTCGGCGGGCTTCAGAAGCGCTTCGTCCGAGCAATAGAGAACGGCGATAACGTCGCCCTTTTCGACAGGCATTCCCGTCTTTTTCTCAAGCACGATACCTGCCGAATGGTCGATATCGTCCTCTTTTGTCTGTCTGCCTGCGCCGAGAATAACGCAGACCGAACCGACATCCTCCGTCTCCATGGCGGTGATATAGCCGCTTTCGGGAGCTTTGACCTCGAAGCTGTATTTCGCCTTTTCGAACAACGAGGTGTCATAGATATATCTCTTGTCGCCGCCCTGAATTTCAACCATTTCGGCGAGCTTTTCAAGAGCCGAACCGTCGTCTATCTTCGACTGCGCCAAGGCGAGACATTCGTCATGAGTTCCCTTTCCGGCGAGCTGCAAGAGCTTCGCCGCAAGCTGAAGCGCGACCGTTTTGAGATCGTCGGGGCCGCCGCCGCGGAGAACCTCAACAGCTTCGGCAATTTCAAGCGAATTTCCGATATTCTTTCCAAGAGGAACATCCATGTCTGTTATAAGCGCCGCCGTCTTTCTTCCGGCTCCGTCGCCTATTTTGACCATCTTTCGCGCAAGCTCCTCGGCTGACGCGACGTCATGCATGAACGCTCCGCTGCCGCACTTGACATCCAAGACTATACAGTCCGCGCCGCCTGCGAGTTTCTTGCTCATTATGCTCGAGGCTATGAGCGAAATGTTGCCGACGGTAGCCGTGACGTCTCTTAACGAATAAAGCTTTTTATCCGCCGGGCAGAGATTTCCCGACTGACCCGTGACGCAAAGTCCGCATTTGTTGACGGCGGCGATGAAGTCCTCGGATGAAAGCGACGAGTTGAAGCCCGGTATGGATTCGAGCTTGTCGACAGTGCCGCCCGTGTGTCCGAGTCCCCTGCCGCTCATTTTGGCTATCTTCACTCCGCAGCAGGAAACGACGGGAGCGACTATCAGCGTTGTTTTATCGCCCACTCCGCCCGTGGAATGCTTGTCGCCCTTTACGCCGTCTATGCCCGAAAGGTCGGCGACGTCGCCCGAATGAGCCATGGCGTTCGTCAGGTCAAGCGTTTCGCGGTCGTTCAGACCGTTGAGATATATCGCCATCAACAGCGCGGAAATCTGATAATCTGGAACGCTTCCCTCGCCTGCCGAGCGGGCAAAAAATTCAAGTTCTTCACGGCTGAGTTCAAAGCCGTCTCTCTTTTTGGCTATGATATCTTTGAAGTTCATATTTACCTCCGTGGGTTTCATTTCTCTCAGGCGTTTTGCGCCTATCCATAATATACCACCAAAAAAGCGAAATTTCAAGTCCTATAAAAGGTACGGGTAAGTATGCTGTTGTTTTGGCTTTTTGCTCGGTTTATAAGCTTCGCTTGACTTTTAATATCGTTTGTTATATAATCCTCACTATCTGACGCAGACCGAAAAATTATATAAATTCGGCTTGCAGTCTTAAAAATAAGAGAGGGATAAATAATGAAATCAAGATTTAAAACAGCCGGACGGCTTCTGATATTCTGGACGCTGTTTATCGGTATAGGCGCGATAGCCGGAGCTATAGGCATGATATACGACCCGACGGGAAAAAGTATGGGTATGCATGAGATGCTCCCGTATTTTCAGAAGCTTCCGTTAGCCGACGTATTTTTCACCGACCTCATATTTCCGGGCGTTGCGTTGTTTCTTGTCAACGGTGCGCCGAACATTATCGCGGCTATACTGCTTTTGGCCAAGAAGAAATCGGGCGCTATCTGCGGCGGAATATTCGGCATAACGCTTATGCTTTGGATATGCATACAGTTTTATATGTTCCCCGCGAACTTCATGTCGACTATATATTTCATCTTCGGCTTTTTGCAGGCGGTGACAGGCTACGCGGCGTGGGTATTTTTGAAGCAGGAACAGTTCACGGTCAATGAGGAAGACTATCCGAACATAGGAAAGAACGCCGACCGCTTAGTCGTATATTTTTCGCGCATGGGATATGTCAAAAAGATCGCTATGCAGGAAGCCGACCGCACGGGCGCTCAGCTTCTCGAAATAAAATCGACCGAACGAACCGATGGTACTCTCGGCTTCTGGTGGTGCGGCAGATTCGGTATGCACCGCTGGGAAATGCCGATCGAAGATATAAGCGCCGATCTTTCCGAATATAAGCATGTGACGATCTGCTCACCGATATGGGTGTTCGCGCTCTGCGCTCCGATGAGGGCCTTCTGTAAAAAGGCGAGCGGCAAGATAAAAGAAGCCGACTACATATTGGTACACCACACCTCAGGTAAATATGAAAACGCTGCAAACGAAATGGACTCCCTGCTCGGCATACACAGAACAAACGTCAGGGAATTGAGATGCAGATGCGGCAAATATAAAGAACTGAACTGAGAGAAAGACTATGAACAATATGTACGATAAGATCGACGGCTTCGAAAAAAACTTCCGCGAAGAACACGGTTCGGACATACCCGAAAGCAAAAGCAACATATCGCTTTATTTTGAAGAGAGCGGCGCGGGCGAGCCTCTTATTCTCCTGCACGGCAACGGTGAAGATCACACCTATTTCAGGCATCAGATCGAATATTTCAGCCAAAGCCGCAGGGTCATCGCCGTCGACACGAGAGGTCACGGCAAATCGGAAAGAGGAACCGAACCTTTCACAATAAGGCAGTTAGCCGACGACCTATATTACTTCATGCAGGAACACGGCATAGAAAAGGCCGACATTCTCGGATTTTCCGACGGCGGAAACATTGCGCTTTGCTTCGCGATGAAATATCCG
>USMJ01000207.1 GCA_900555805.1 uncultured Oscillospiraceae bacterium
TATAAGTTCCGGTATGGACTTTATGTTGATAAGATCATACGCATTGAGACTGAAGCTCTTTGTGTAGAAAGCCGGAACGCTCATAACGTATTTATCGGTGTTTTTAAGAAGTATGCTCTTAATGCACGAGAGAATCTGGCTCATTTCCTCTTTGACGATGAAATAGTTATGAAGCTCTTCGCCGAAGGACATTTCATATCTGCACAAGGTCGCAAAGCGGTTATATGACAGCTTCTTGATCAGGAACTCGACATAGCCTTCGTCAATTCCCGCCGTGACCGTATTTTCAAAGGCGTCCGCGTATCCTGTGCGGTTTTTCAGATAAGAAACTATCTCCGCCGTTGAGCGGCATCCGCAAAGGCCCGAATAGTCCTGCAAAGTCAGCCTTTTGCCGTACATCGCTCTGGCTTTCGCCATTATCGCGTTTAGCTTATAATCAAGTATTTTCATAGGCTCCTCCTTTCATGAAAAATGAGACGCTTTGTCTCAACTGACGGTTCTTTCGACGATCATGTCGACCCATTCGCCGCATTTTTCATTATAGAGAGCCTCAAGCGCGGCGACTTTCCTCTCGCACACGCTTTCGTGTACCTTGATAACAGCTTCGTATTTCTTTTGTTTTTCGGCCTTGAGCTCGCTTATCGCTTTTTCGGCGTCAAGTTCGCTCTTTTCATCAAGCTGAGCTTTGGTTTCGGCTAACTTTTTTTCAACATTTTCCCGTTCTTTGTTGGCTTCTTCAACCGTCAGCTTAGCTTTTTTGTCGACCGCAAGAATCTTTTCAAGCATATCTTTCATGGATTTTCCTCCCTTCGTTTATAACGGGTAAATACTTGAATATTCACCCTCTTATGACTTAGCAATTATAACACTAAAATATTAAAATTCAACAGGAAAAACTAACGAAAATCGGTCGGATTTATCGGTCGTTTCTGTTACTTTTTTCTTCTTCGACGTACAAATTAACAGCCTTGGTAAATATTTGTCCGTAGCTTTCCGCCTTTTTCGCTCCGACGCCCTTTACTTTCATAAATTCCGTATTATTCAGCGGCTTTAAACTGCTGATCTCACGAAGCGTCGCATCCGAGAATATAACAAAAGCCGGGACATTTTTTCTGTCGGCGAGCTCCTTGCGGAGTTTTTTGAGAATATTGAAAAGTTCCAAATCCGCTTCGGGTATCGGCGCGCTTCCCTTCTTTCCTTTCTGTTTCGGCTTCGCGTAAGGAATATGTACCTTCATACCCGAAAACAGGATCTGTCTTGAATTTTCGTTAAGTTTAAGTACGCCCGAAACCGTATCGGCGAGGTTCTCTCTGATGAGATACATAATTATTTCCGTGATTCTCTTCTCAGACGAATCTTTCATCGCGCCGAAAGTCTTCACGCTCGAAAGCGAACTGTCGCATGAATCGCTTCCGATAAGAACATCGACTATTCTTCCGATAGTCAGCGTTTCTTTTGTTCTCGCCACAGCCGAAAGAATCTTCTGCGCTTCGACAGTTACGTCTGCGTACTCTCTTTCACCGCAGCAGACGGAACAGTTGCCGCACTCATTCGCGCGTACCTCACCGAAATATGACAAAATGTATTTTCGCAGGCACTGTTTTCCCGAGCAGTAGCCGACCATTTTATCGAGCTTGTCGTGTCTTCTTCGCCTCAGCCTTTCCATTTCGAGGTCGCTGAGTTTCTCATTTTCGGCCGGGTGATTGATGAAAAAACGCTGAACCGCGACGTCCTGACCCGAATAAAGCAGTATGCAGTCGGCGTTTTCGCCGTCTCTGCCTGCCCTGCCGGCTTCCTGATAATAGCTCTCAATGTCGCCGGGTATATTATAATGGATAACGAACGAGACATTGGATTTATCTATGCCCATGCCGAAAGCGTTGGTCGCTATCATGACGCGGACATCGTCACGGACGAAATTTTCCTGGTTATATTTTCTTTCCTGTACCCCGAGTCCGGCGTGATATTTGGTTACGCTGCAGCCGTCGGACTTGAGTTCTTCAAAGAGCTGTTCGACTTTCTTTCGCGTCGAGCAGTATATTATACCGCTTTTATCTCGGTTGACGCCGAGATAGCTTTTGACAAAGCCGAGTTTGTCTTTTATCTTTTTGACCTCGAAATAGATGTTCTTCCTGTCGAATCCCGTCACAACGACATCGGGGCTTTGAAGCTCAAGAAGCTTGATAATGTCATTTCTGACGATCTCCGTCGCCGTTGCCGTGAATGCGGCGACAACGGGTCGCTTTTTCAGCGAGTTTATAAAGTCGGCTATCTTAAGATAACTGCTTCTGAAATCCTGACCCCACTGCGAAACGCAGTGCGCCTCGTCAATACAGATGACCGAAATCTCGATTCTTGAAGCAAGCTCAATGAAATTATATGAGTCGAGCCGCTCGGGCGAGATGTAGAGAAGCTTAAATCTTCCGTCATAAGCGCCGTTATATATTTCGCGGACTTCCGCAGGATCGAGCGCGGAGTTTATCGCGGCGGCAGGTATTCCGTTTTCTCTCAGCGCGAAGATCTGATCTTTCATCAGAGATATCAGCGGCGAAATGACGATCGCCGTTCCGCTCATCATAAGTGCCGGGACCTGAAAACAAAGCGACTTTCCCGCTCCCGTCGGCATGACGGCTAAGACATCCGAACCGCAGATTATGTCGTCGATAATTCTTTCCTGCCCGTCGCGGAATCCGTCATATCCGAAATACTTTTTAAGTACGCCGAGTTTGTTCATCGTTTCAGTCATCATCCGCAAATGCTGATTATTGCTTTGGTAAAGATTTTTGCAGCCGTGATAAGATCGTCTATCGGCATAAATTCGTCCGCACCGTGCATATTTGTGTCGACATCGGGCATTATTGCGCCGAACGCAACTCCGCCGTCGATCTCATGGACATATGTTCCGCCGCCTATCGCTTCGCAGTAGCCTTTTCTTCCGCTGACTTCTTCATATGCGGCGAGAAGCTTCTTTATGAACTTGCTGTTTTCATCAACATAGTGTATCGGCGTTATAAATGTGCTTTCAAGTGTGAAACCGACATTGGCGAGTTTATCTCTGACCTTGAACGCGAGGTTATCTTCATTCGCACAAAGCGGTACTCTCGAATCGAACGCTCCGTCAAGATGCGTTCCGTCGAAGTTGAGCATATCGAGCGTCATTGTGAGTTCGCCCGAAACTTCGTCCTTCATGCTGACTTTCATACCCTCGCCTCTCGTCTTACC
>USMJ01000208.1 GCA_900555805.1 uncultured Oscillospiraceae bacterium
TGCTTGCAAGGAGAGTTCCCTGACCGCCGACGCCGACTATCATAATATTTTTAGTTTCCATAATGCAGTCCTCCAATCGTCTCAGCCCAGAGCGTTCTTGCGGCAAAGCTGAGTGCAGACCTTGCAGCCGACGCAAAGTGTATCGTCTATTTCCGCTTTTCCGTCTCTGACGCTTATCGCCGGACAGCCTATGCTCATGCACGCCTTGCAGCCGACGCATTTATCCTTGTCGCAGGATATCGGTCCGGGGTGCTTGACATACTTCAAAAGAGCGCAGGGTCTTCTCGAAATGACGACCGACGGCTCTTCGGCTTCAAGCTCCTCGCTTATGACCCTGTCGCATTCGGCGAGATCATAGGGATCGACAACGCGGACCCTCTTTATACCGACGGCGCGGCAGAGCGATTCAAGGTCGATCTTCGTGCAGGGATCGCCCTTGAGATTGAAGCCCGTGGTCGGGTTCTGCTGATGACCCGTCATGCCCGTTATGGAGTTATCGAGTATGATGACTGTTGAATTCGATTCGTTATAGGCTATGTTGACAAGTCCGGTTATACCCGAATGCATAAATGTCGAATCTCCTATGACCGCGACGGAGTGTTTCGCCGTTTCTTCGCCCGACGCCTTGTTGAAGCCGTGAAGTCCCGAAACCGAAGCGCCCATACAGACGGTCGAATCAATGGCGCAAAGCGGAGCCGCCGCGCCGAGGGTGTAGCAGCCGATATCGCCCAGAACCGTCAGCTTCTTTTTCTTGAGCGTGAAGAACAGACCTCTGTGCGGACAGCCGGCGCACATGACCGGCGGACGCGCGGGGAGATCCTCTTTGAGCGCCTTGCCCTCATGAAGAGCGAAGCCGAGTTTTTCGGCGACATAGTTGCGGCTGAATTCTCCGATACAGCCGAAGAGTTCCTTGCCCGTGACACAAAGACCTATAGCGCGGCAATGAGTTTCGATAACGCCGTCAAGCTCTTCGACGACTATCAGCTTTTCGACAGTCTCGGCGAAGTCCTTAAGCTTCTTGACGGGCAGGGGGTTGACCATGCCGAGCTTTAAAACGGGATAGCGATCGCCGCATACCTCTTTGACATATTGATAGCTTGTCGATGAGGTTATGAAGCCAATCGAGTTATCCTCGCCCGATTCAAGTCTGTTTATATCCGATGTCTCCGCCCATTCTCTCAAAGCTCCGAGTCTCGCCTCAACGACGGGATGGCGCGCCTTGGCGCAGGCGGGCATCATAACATATTTCTGAATGTTCTTCTCATATTTGACAGGCGTATGCTCTGTCCTCTCCGAGGTTTCGACAACGCTCTGGGAATGAGCTATTCTCGTGCACATCTTCAAAAGCACGGGGGTGTCGAATTTTTCCGAAAGCTCGTATCCGAGCTTAGTAAAGCGCAGTGCCTCGGCGGCGTCGGCAGGTTCAAGCATCGGCAGTTTCGCCGCTATGGCGTAGTGCCTTGAATCCTGCTCGTTCTGTGATGAGTGCATACCGGGGTCGTCGGCGACAGCGATTACCATTCCGCCGTTGACGCCAGTGTAGGCGGCTGTAAACAGCGGATCTGCGGCGACGTTAAGACCGACATGCTTCATTCCGCAAAAGCTTCTGTGACCGGCGAGACTTGCGCCGAATGCCGCTTCCATGGCGACCTTTTCGTTGGGCGCCCACTCCGCATATATTTCGGGGTACTTGGCGGCGGCTTCCGTTATCTCGGTGCTTGGTGTTCCGGGATAGCTTGAAACAAAGTCACAGCCCGCCTCGTATAGGCCTCTTGCGGCGGCAACGTTACCGAGCATAAGTGTTTTCATTTTGGAATACCTCCTTGATTTTTGCGATAAGAACTCTGTATACAGCGGTTCCCACAGCGCTGTTATTGCCATCTCGAAAAAACTTCGAGTGTACCAATAAAAAGGCTATGGGTAGAAAGCTGTTATATTTTAATTATTTTCCGAGACGAGATCTTTTTTCTCATCCTCGGCGATCTTGGCGAAACAGGAGAAGCATTTTTCAACCTGCTGCGACTTGGGCGCCTTCGTCATCAGGCTCACGAGCGGAACGATAACAAGTCCTGCGAGCATACAGAACGCGCCGGCGTTTATCGGTGACTGAAGAACAGCCGGGAAATGCGCTCTGAAGAAGATGTTAGCGAGCATAACGACCGTTGAGAACACGAAGTTGACGGCGCAGGCTGCCTTTGTCGTGCGCTTCCAGTATAAGCTGAAGAGGAACGGAGCTAAGAAAGCTCCCGCGAGCGCGCCCCACGAAATGCCCATAAGCTGAGCGATGAAGGCGACCCCCGAGTTATACTGAACGAGCGCTATAACGACCGAAATCGCTATGAAAACAACTATAAGTCCTCTGATAAGACGAATCTGTTTTTTCTCGTCCATATCTGGTAAGATTATATCCTTTATAAAGTCAAGTGTCAAGGTCGAACTTGATGTCAAAACAAGAGAAGACAGCGTCGACATCGAAGCCGAAAGAACAAGTATAACGACGATAGCTATAAGTATCGGAGAAAGTCCGCTGAGCATGGTCGGGATAATGGCGTCGTAGCCGTCCTTGGCGATATCGACCTGCGATGAGAAGAGCCTGCCGAAGCCGCCGAGGAAGTAGCAGCCGCCGGCGACTATCGCCGCGAACAGCGTCGAGATGATAGCGCCCTTGCCGATAGCCTGTTCGTTCTTGATGGCGTAGAATTTCT
This sequence comes from uncultured Oscillospiraceae bacterium, assembly GCA_900555805.1. Taxonomy (GTDB): domain Bacteria; phylum Bacillota; class Clostridia; order Oscillospirales; family Acutalibacteraceae; genus UBA6857. Next base: position 2,706 of record USMJ01000208.1, read on the forward strand.
GAACCATCTGGGGAAGTCCCCATGTTCCGAGCGAAGTCAGGAGAACGACGCCCAAAAGTCCGAGCGGATCGGGTCCGAAGAAGGAAGTGAACGCGCCGGGGGCTGTCGAAACAGCCGCGTCGTTGACATTGGCGAGGGCTTCGACCGCCGCCATGAAGCCGCCCTGACTTTTGAGAACGGCGGCGACAACGGCGATAATTCCGCCGATCATGATAATGCCCTGAATGAAGTCGTTTATCGCTGTCGCCATGTATCCGCCGGCTATGACATAAACGCCCGTCAAAGCCGCCATGACTATAACGCAGACGGAGTAGTCAATGTGGAACGCCATAGCGAAAAGTCTCGAAAGTCCGTTGTAAAGAGAAGCTGTGTACGGGATGAGGAAAACGAAGACTATGACCGACGCTCCGAGTTTGAGAGCGCGGCTGTTGAAGCGCTTTCCGAAGAATTCGGGCATTGTCGCGCTGTCCAGGTGCTGGGTCATGATTCTCGTTCTCTTTCCG
>USMJ01000209.1 GCA_900555805.1 uncultured Oscillospiraceae bacterium
GACAACACAGCCGCTAACTGCGTCAAGACTATCGGCAACATCGTCACCGCTCAGAAAGTCCCCGTTATCGCAGGCGAAGCAGGCATCTGCAAGGGCTGCGGCGTAGCAACTCTTTCGATCAGCTACTCCGATCTCGGTTACAAGACAGGCGAAATGGCTGTCAAGATTCTCAAGGGCGAAGCGAACATTTCGGAGATGCCCATCGAATACGCAAGCGCTTCTAAGATGTACAACAAGACGATCTGCGACGAGTTAGGCGTCAAGATCCCGGAGGGTTACGAAGCGTTAAGCTAATTTAAATTAAGTTAAGTTAAGTTAAGTTAAGGTCAGGTGTAAGATATGATAGGTCTATTAGGAGCTTTGCCGGGCGCGGTCGCCCAGGGTCTCGTCTGGGGAATAGCCGCCATCGGCGTATATATAACATACAGAATATTGGACATTGCCGACCTCACGGTTGACGGTACTATCTGTACCGGAGCCGCCGTCTGCACGATGATGATACTGTCGGGCTGCAACCCGTGGTTATCCATCCTTGTCGCGACGGTCGTCGGCGCTCTCGCCGGAACGCTTACGGGTCTGCTCTATATCCTGCTGGGAATCCCGGCCATACTTTCGGGAATTCTCACCCAGATGATCCTCTGGTCCGTCAACCTTAAAATATTAGGTACGGCGAACCAGGCGCTGTCGGCAAGATCCAATCACATAGTGTTAACTCAGATGAATATCCCGTCCGCGATAATTGTTCTTGTGATAGCCACTGTCGCCGTGATAGCTCTGCTTTATCTCTTCTTCGGAACAGAGACGGGCTGCGCTGTCAGAGCGACGGGCAGCAACGAGATCATGAGCCGCGCGCAGGGCATAAACACGGATCTCATGAAGATAATCGGTCTCGCCATTTCCAACGCAATGGTCGCTCTTTCGGGCGCGCTGCTTTGTCAGTATCAGGGCTTCACCGATATCGGAATGGGCAGAGGCGCTGTCGTTATCGGTCTTGCCGCCGTCGTTATCGGCGAAGCGATCGTCAAGAGAATTTCGACTAACTTTGCCGTCCGTCTTGTCGGCGTGTCGGTCGGCGCGATAATCTACTATATCGTATATCAGATCATCATATTCATCGGCTTCGATACAGACCTTCTCAAGATGCTGTCGGCTGTCGTTGTCGCAGTATTCCTCGGCGTACCTTATATCAAAAACAAAGTTCTTGCTTCGCACAAAATCAATAAAGCCGCCAAAGCTTCAAAAGGAGAGATGAACAATGCTTGAAATGAAAAATGTGACCAAGGTTTTCAACCCCGGCACGATTGACGAAAAAGTCGCTCTCAACAATTTGTCGCTCACCCTGAACGACGGAGATTTCGTCTCCGTAATCGGCGGAAACGGCGCGGGCAAAAGCACCATGCTCAACGCTATCTGCGGCGCATGGCTGCCCGATTCGGGCAAGATCGTTCTTGACGGCATAGATGTCACCTCACTCCCTGAGCATAAGCGAGCAAAATATCTCGGACGGGTTTATCAGGATCCTATGATGGGTACCGCGGCAGGGATGCAGATAGAGGAAAACCTTGCTCTCGCGCTCAGAAGAGGCAAGCGCCGCACTCTCAGACCCGGAATCCTCAAAAGCGAGCGTGAGGATTATAAAGAGAAGCTAAAAGAGCTGGGCCTCGGTCTTGAATCAAGACTTTCGGCTAAAGTCGGCACTCTTTCGGGCGGACAGAGACAGGCTCTGACTCTTCTTATGGCGACGCTGCAAAAGCCGAAACTGCTCCTGCTTGACGAGCATACGGCGGCTCTCGACCCGAAGACAGCCGCGAAGGTTATGGAGATAACCGACAAGATCGTCAGAGAGAACAATCTGATGACACTTATGATAACTCACAATATGCGTGACGCGATCCGCTACGGAAACAGACTTATCATGCTCCACGACGGTAAAGTCGTCGTCGACATTTCCGGCGAGGAAAAGCAGAAACTGACCGTTCACGAGCTTCTTGAAATGTTCACGAAAGCCTGCGGAAACGAGTTCGCGAATGACAGAGCTATCCTTTCATAATTGCCTATCATATCAAGCCGAAATATCGGCTTGCCAAGCGGCGGCGTAACAAACGCTGCGCCGCCGCTCACCTTAAAATATAGATTGATCCATTATTTATAATATCCCCATGAGAACGCCCGTGAAAGATTCGCTTTCACGGGCGTTCTTCTATCGCTGCCGCAAAATTCAAATCGCCGAACCGACAGTTCATCAAAATCGACTGTCGCCAATAAACAAACGGTACGAAGAAATTTTCCTCGTACCGTTTGTTATATATAATAGTATAGCCCTTATCAGTCGTCAAACTTCGGGAGCTTAGCGAAGCTTTCTTCAAGCTCGGCGTCTGTCGGGATGTAGTCGGTCATCTTGCCGTCGTGGAACTTCTCGTATGCGACCATATCGAAGTAGCCGGTACCCGTAAGGCCGAAGACGATCGTCTTCTCTTCGCCTGTTTCCTTGCACTTGAGAGCTTCGTCGATCGCGACCTTAATAGCATGGCTGCTTTCGGGAGCGGGGAGGATACCCTCAACTCTCGCGAAGTATTCAGCGGCTTCGAAGACAGCCGTCTGAGGAACGGAAACAGCCTCCATATAGCCGTCATGATAGAGCTGTGAAAGCGTTGAGCTCATGCCGTGGTAGCGAAGTCCGCCTGCGTGATTCGGAGCGGGGATAAAGCCGCTGCCGAGAGTATACATCTTAGCAAGAGGACAAACCATACCTGTGTCGCAGAAGTCGTAAGCGAACTTACCTCTTGTTAAGCTCGGGCATGAAGCGGGCTCAACGGCGATAATTCTGTAGTTCTCCTTGCCGAGGAGCTTTTCACGCATGAACGGAGCGATAAGACCGCCGAGGTTCGAGCCGCCGCCTGCGCAGCCGATGATTATGTCGGGCGTGACGCCGTATTTGTCAAGAGCGGTTTTCGTCTCAAGACCGATAACCGACTGATGAAGAAGAACCTGGTTGAGAACGCTGCCGAGAACATAGCGGTAGCCCTCTGTCGTTGTTGCCTTTTCGACAGCCTCGGAAATAGCGCATCCGAGACTTCCTGTCGTTCCAGGATGCTCGGCGAGGATCTTCTTGCCGACTTCGGTTTCCATCGACGGGGACGGAGTGACCGACGCGCCGTAGGTTCTCATGACCTCGCGGCGGAACGGCTTCTGTTCATATGAAACCTT